>JAKSMA010000125.1 GCA_024400895.1 Muribaculaceae bacterium
GGCTGGCCCTAAATTCTGTGGCAAGACAACTACTTGCATGCTATACCAAAAGAGCTTTGTGAAGCTGAACACAAATCAAGCGGTGAACATGGCAAGGATGAATCCCAAAGGTGTGTTGGTAGGCGAAAAACCAAGGCTGATTGATGAGTGGCAGAAGGCTCCAGATATTTGGAATCATGTAAAGGATGATCTTGATTTCGAATATCAGTTTGGAAAGTACATCCTTACGGGTAGTTCCACCCCTGCCGACAAGGCGCATGTCCATCATAGTGGAGCTGGCCGAATCACCACAGTGACAATGCGCCCAATGAGTTTGTGGGAATCAAAAGAATCCAAAGGCTTGGTTTCGTTGGAAGATGTTTTTAATGGGGCAGAGAGTTTTCCTTGGGACATGAATCGTGATTTTACATTAGAGGATGTCGCACATTTGTTGTGTAGAGGTGGTTGGCCCATTTCTGTAATAGCTCCTAAAGATATATCGATAGAGATTACTAAGAATTATTATAATGGGCTGTTTGTTTTCGAGGATAGTGAGAACGAGCGGTTCCGTAATAAAAGACCCGAGGTGCTGAAAATGATTCTTCGCAGCTATGCACGTCATATCTCGACAGAGGCTGCCAAGACTACAATCGTTAAGGATGTGCGGCAGACAAATGAGCGCACCATGGACCAGAAGACCTTCGATGAATACATGATGGCATTGAATGACTTGTATATACTTGAAGATATGCCAGCATGGAATCCTAACATACGTTCCAAGACATCGATTAGAAGTACGCCCACCCGGCATGTTGTGGATCCATCTATTGCGTGCCGTTCGTTAAATGTCAGCCCCGACGACTTGATGAACGACTTGGAGACTTTTGGTTTGTTCTTTGAAGACTTTGCCGTAAGAGACCTCAGAATCTATGCGGGTGCTCTGAAGGGAGAAGTGAGGCATTATCGTGACAATGCGGGATTGGAATGTGATGCCGTTGTACATCTCGAAGATGGGAGATGGGGTGCAGTTGAAATAAAGCTTGGGGGAGATAAGCTGATAGAAGAAGGGGCTGCATCACTCAAGGCGCTCAAGTTGAAAATTGAGGAGAAAAGCGAAGAGAAATCTCCTTCTTTTCTTATGGTTCTTACTGCCGTTGGTGGGACCTATCAACGTGATGATGGTGTTTATGTTGTGCCGATTAATATGTTAAAACCTTAAGGTGAGGTGCTCTGCACTATCTGGTATAATAAAAAGTGCCCGGCTGAGGAATCAGTCGGGCACTTGGCTTTATTGGATTAATAAATCTGCGTCTTGGTAGATTATTCAGGGAGCATGATCACTTCCACGTTGTTGCCAGCCTTGAGCACTACATCTTTCACGAATGCCGACACCTTGGCAGGAGTGAGGCTCTTCACGATGTTTTTGTATTCGGTCTGGTTGTCGATACCGCGGCTCACGTACATGTTGATGACGCTCAACCAGTGACCATTTTCCTTGTCGGCGGTTTCGGCATCCTTGAGCAGCACGGCCTTGATGTCGTTGAGTGTGCCTTCGTCAATGCTCTTGCTGATGTTTACAAGTTCTTCGCGCATAATCTTGAGAGCTTCATCGGCCTTTTCAGGCTTCATTGGGCAGTGACCCAAGATGGTGGTGAACACTTGGTCGCCCACCATTTGTACGCTACCTATTGCGCCAGCAGAGTAGGCTGCGCCAGCATCTTCACGAATCTTTTGGAGGTAGAGTTTGCTGAGCACTTGACCTGCAGCGTCGGCGAGGATGCTGTTTTCGAGGCTATAAGGAGCCTTGGTGCTGTACCAGTACATGCGAGCGATAGCCTTAGGAGTTTCCATCTTCTTGGTAAACTTGTTCACTACCACGCCAGCTGGGCGTTCAGCCACATTCTTGTAGTTTTCTTGCTTCTTGGCATCGCCAGGGAGAGAAGCGATGTATTGTTCGATATAGCCACGGAGAACGGCTTCGTCGAAGTTGCCGATGAAGTAGAATGTGAAGTCGGCAGCGTTGGCAGTGCGTTCCTTAGCGATAGCGAGGATGCGGTCGTAGTTCACATTCTTGAGTTCTTCCACGCCGAATGGAGCATGACGCCAGCTCTTGTTGTTGAGGGTGTATTCCATTTGTTCCTGGAACACAGCTTCTGGTTGCAAGTCCTTGTTCTTAAGCGCATTTTCAAGCATCTTCATGATGTTGTTGAAGCTCTTTTCGTCCTTCTTGATGTTGGTCATCTTCAGGTAGGCGAGTTGGAAGAGAGTTTCGAGGTCCTTAACGGTAGACTTACCGCTGAGTTGTTCGTAAGATTCCGACATTGAGAGGCTCACGCTTGCTTGCTTGCCGGCGAGTGCCTTGTCGAGTTCGGTGTTGTCGAATTCGCCCAAACCGCTTGAGTTCACAAGGTAGTCGAAGAGTTCGGTGTTAGCCCAATCCTTTTCGCCGTAGAGAGAAGAACCACCCTTAGATTCGGCAGACATAAGGATTTCGTCGGCCTTGTAGTCGGTCTTCTTGATGACCACCTTAGCACCGTTGCTGAGGGTGAGAGTCTTGAAGCCAAACTTCTTGTCGTCAGCTTCCTTCACGATTTTACCCTTAGCAGGCAAAGTCTTGATGAGAGGTTCGTCCTTCACATTGTCGACCCATGCTTGGATGTCTTCAGCTTGAGCAGCGTCGATAGCGCCCTTGAGTGCAGCTTCGGTAGGATAAACAGCGCCATCCTTTTCTTGGTTGAAGTTGAGCACCACGAGGTTGCTGTCGCTTGCGCTAATCATTTGAGCCATCATTTGGTTGACAAGGTCAACGGGGAGCATAGGCACCACCTGGCTCATCATTTCATATTCGGTTTCGATAGAAGTGAGCGGTTCCTTTTCGAGGAAGTGGCTTGCGCACATGCGGCCGAATCGGTCGTTGTTGATTTTGTCGCGGCTGTTGTATTGCTTTTCGAGCTGGCTGAGGTATTCAGCTTTAGCGCGAGCATATTCAGTGGCGGTGAAGCCAAACTTCTGAGCGCGGAGAGCTTCCACAGTCACAGCCTTCACAGCTTCGTTCATCATGCCGTCTTTAGGAAGAACAGAAAGGGTGAACGCGTCTTTGGTCTTAGAGAAGAGGTAGTTGCCGTCGTCAGCACCAGCTTGGATGTAAGGGCAATCGGCTTCTTTGGCCTTTTCATCAATGCGGTTGTTGAGCATGTGGCTGATGCACCATTTAGCGTAATCGAACAAGAGATACATCATGCTCTTTTTCTCAGATTCGGGGTATGTGTCGTGCTTAAACATGATTTGCACGATGTCGCGTTGTTGTTCCTTGTCCTTGTCGACAACCACGATAGCTTCAGCATTGTCGGGCACCTGTTCGTCGACCACTTGTGCAGCGTCGGCAGCAGGAGCTGGGATGGCGCTGAACATTTCTTGAATCTTCTTCACGGTGTAGTCCACGTCCACATCACCAACCACGATTACGGCTTGGTTGTCGGGGCGATACCACTTCTTGTAGTAGTTGCGGATTTCGTCGTATTTGAAGTTGTCGATTACATCCATCAAACCGATAGGCATGCGCTTACCATACTTAGAGCCTGGGTAGAGCTTTTCGAGGTTGCGCTCGAACATGCGTTGGCTTGCTGAAGAGCGGAGGCGCCATTCTTCGTGGATCACGCCACGTTCCTTGTCGATTTCCTCACCTTCAAGCAGCAGACCGTTAGACCAGTCCTTGATGATGAGCAAGCAAGAGTCGAGAGCGCTCTGGCGAGTAGAAGGCACGTCGTTGATGTTGTAAACGGTTTGGTCAACGCTGGTGTAGGCGTTGAGGTCGCGGCCGAATTCCACACCGAGGGTGCGGGTGTAGTCGATCACACCATTGCCAGGGAAGTTGTCAGTACCGTTGAACGCCATGTGTTCAAGGAAGTGAGCCAAACCGCGTTGGCTTTCTTCTTCTTGGATAGAACCTACACGCTGTGCGATGTAGAAGTTCACTTGGTGCTCAGGATAGTTGTTGTGACGCACATAGTAAGTGAGTCCGTTAGCGAGTTTGCCGGTGCGGATTGCGGTATCTGCAGGCACATCAGGCATTTGCTGTGCCATCGATGAAACTGCAATGAAAGCAAAGGCTAACGCGAATAATTTTCTGAGTTTCATAATTGTTGAGAGTTATAATTAATTTTGCTATTTGTTCTAACTATATACTTTTGTGTTATTTGCCATAATAGACGAATCCTGTTTGCAAAAAACTACATAAAAAGCAGAAAAACTTCGCAAAGTTAGTGATTTTTTTTAGAAATCAGCCGTTTCATCTTATAGATGTGGCGATTGTGGCGCGTCGTTAACTTTTATTACACATCCCACCGCCCCCAAACCCCGCCCCGCCTCGTCGTCTCGTAGACTCTTAGACTTGTAGACCCGTAGGCTTCAGAAAGACAAAAACCGAAATAAACCCCTCGTGGAGGGTGGGTGCTGAAGCACCTGCCGGTATGAGCGCATGATTTTTCTTGTGAGCAAGCTCACAGACAAAATCCTGCCCCCATCCCACCACCTTCCTTGCGGAAGGCCAACACCCTCCCCAAGGCGATAAACAAAAAATAAACATTCCTTATACTACTACCCTACTACTACCGACATACTACCCCACATACTACCACCCACCCCCACATGCTACCGCCCCACCACGGTAGGGGACGCGATAATTCGCGTCCTCGCCCAAAATAGTCGCCCATAGTCCTCGCCCTTAGTAGTTGCCCAAAGTTCGATAAATTCGCTAAATTTGATAAATTCGTTTATTCGTTAAATTCTTCGCGGGGCGAAGCGGCAAGCGGCTTGTTCCTGAAAAAATCACCTATCCCGCCCAACATAAAAATCGCCCCGGGGAAAGTGATTGCTTCCTCGGGGCGATGGTTATTTGCGGTCAGCGCTGTAGGCTGATGTCGATGTTTACTTCTTTTCTGCTTCAGGAGCTGGTGCTTCGGCCTTGGTAGCTTCTTCAGCCTTGGCATCTTTTGCTTCCTCTGCTTTTGCTTCTGGCTTTGCTTCTTCGCCTTCCTTCGCTTCAGCAGGGATGGTGTCGTTTGAAGCTTCTGCGTTTTCTACAGAGCTCTTTGCGTTCTCGGTGTGGCAAGATACGATTGCCATTGATGTTGCGAATACTGCAACTGCTAAAACTAACTTTTTCATTTTTCTTCAGATTTAAGAATTAGTTAAAAATAAAATTAATTAAAACGTGTATTTCATTGTTTTGATTTAAGATAAATCAGATTGGTTATTTTTTTGTCGGTTGCTTTATCACTTCCGACGTTGCAAAGGTAGTACTGTTTTTTGTATTGTCAATAGGTATTTTGGCATCTTGTATGAAGTGGCCGTTTTCTTGTACGAATTGCCGAAAATCCCCCATTTTTTTATCATATTTTTTTTACAGAATAGGCCTCAGTGGAACAAAAAAGGCGAGGGATGCCCCCTTGGGCTTGTGGACTCAAAAAAATGACAAAAACAATTTGCTCGCCAACCCTGCCAGAAAAAGGTCCACGGATTTTATGGGTGGAGGGGGGCGAGGTTTTTGGGCGATGGAGTAAAAAATGTTGCGTATTTTTTGGTGAACTTACTATAAATGGTGTAATTTTGGCGAAAAGAATACATTCAATTTATGGAATGGCTTAAAATATCCACAGCAAACGAACTCGTAAGGGTGCAAACCGAGGACATCGTTTTCGTTCAAGCCGACGGAAACTATTCCGACATGTACCTTCACAATGGCAAGCCACACAAAATGACCTTCAAGTTGCACTACTTCGACGAAGTGTTCCAAAAACTGAAGGAGAACACTTTTGTGCGTGTGGGCAAAAGTCTCATTGTGAACAAAAACTATATCTATATCATTAACCTCACTTCGCAAATGCTGACACTCAGCGGCACCAACCTGAACGCGGAATTCAAACTCCGTGCGTCGAGGGAGGCGCTGAAGGAATTAAAAGCTTTAGTTGAGCAGGAAGGAGAAAAAGCATGAACTACACAGAAGAATTCGAAGAAAAGCCTGTAATCATCATAGAGGACAAGGCGCCCAACCAGCAAGGACAAGGCGAAAGCGAAACTCCTGTCATCATCATTGAAGACGATGGATTCGACAACAACACTCCCGCCACCGGCACACCAGCCGCTCCTAAGCCCCGAAAGATGTGGCCATGGATTGTGGGCTCGGTGGCTGCCACACTGCTCCTTTGCATCGCTGGCGTGAAATATTACAACTATCAGCGCACATTTAAGGAACTGGGCGTGCCCGTTTCATATACTTCGGCTGAAAACATTTCCCGACTCGAAAAGGCTCCCGGCAAAGCCGTGGCGCCAGAGGTGGTGTTCTCCACCGACTCGGTGCTGGGCGTGGAACTCAATTTCTACGAACTGCGCGGTCTGAAAGCTGCTATTAGTTTCGTGGAGCCAAGCGCAGCCGATCAGTCGACATACTTCTACTGCCAGGGTCCCGACTACAAGAATGCGTCGTCGAGAAACGCACAATACCTCGGCACGCTTATAGTGCAGGGCAAGATGTACGACTCCGACACCACTCGCCTCGGCTATTGCGCTATGGCTGGCGGCAACATGGTGATTGGCGTGGCGCGCGATGAGGATGTGATGGAATATTGCATGGAGCATGGTGGCGACTTCTTCCGCCAACACGTGCTCGTGTCCGACGGTGTGCTGCCTCGTGAATTCGATATCCACGGTAAGAAGATTCGTCGCGCTCTGGGCAGAATGGGCGACAAATACTATGTGGTGGAAAGCACTGGCAAGGAAACCATGTGGGACTTTGCCGACGCGCTTCGCGAATATGGCTTCAACGATGCCATCAACCTTAGCAACGACTATACTCGTGGCTTCTACCGCACTGCCGATGGCACTGCCACTCCTATCGGTGAAAAGAGCAGCAGAAGCAACAGACACAAGGGCATCATCCCATTCCTGAAATTCAAAAAAAGATAACGCCCCCCACCATCCACGTTGCCTCGTAGACTTGTAGACTCTTAGACTTTTAGACTTTTAGACTCTTAGACTCGTAGCCTTCAGAAAAACAAAAACCGAAATTAACCCCTTGTGGAGGGTGGGTGCAGAAGCACCTGGCGGTATGAGCGCATGATTTTCCTTGTGAGCAAGCTCCCAGTAAAATCTCGCACTCATTCCACCACCTTCCTTGCGGAAGGCCAACACCCTCCACAAGGC
>JAKSMA010000126.1 GCA_024400895.1 Muribaculaceae bacterium
GAAATCTTTTCAAAAAAAGATAAAGTTGAACCTAAAGAGGCTTGGGATTACAGTTTCACAAAAGGAGAACGACACTGGACATCACTTTACGATTCCAAAAATAATAAGAAAGAGGTGGCTTGCTACAGTTTGCCTATATACAATAACAAGCAAGAGAAAACTTCAATTTTAGCATTATTTATATCCTCGGAGGTGCTCGACAGTATCATCATTGCACAGAAGCCCGATTTAGGTTACGACATTTCGGTGAAGACCGCGCAAGGGCAATACCTTGTGTTACCTGGTGCAAACATTCCAAAAGGCGATAATGCATTGGTGGAAAACACCACCATAAGCAACGGGTGGAAAATCACCTACACCTAGCCGAAACATCAAGTGACAGTTCTGATTATCCGCCGATTGGCCTACTCACTGGTGTGGATGTTTGTAGTGCTTATTGTAATTTCACTGACCATCGTCATCACTATTCATCAAATAGGCAAGCCATATATCATAGAACAAACAGAAGAATCGAAAGCAAGAGCTGCGATTGAAAAAGAGTTGTCGATTGCCGCAAACATTCAGAAAAGCATCTTACAACCTTTTAGTGAAGAATTAGAGACTGAAGGGTGCAAAATCTATGCAATGTCGAAATCTGCTCGATTTGTTGGTGGCGACCTTTACGATTTCTATGTTCACAATGGCAAACTGCTGTTCTGCATAGGCGATGTGTCGGGAAAAGGCACTATGGCTTCGCTGATTATGCTTTCCGTAATCAACCTCTTCCGCCACAAAGCACACAACACCGACAACCCATCAGAAATCGCAAGCGATATCAACTATATCCTTTCACTAAGAAACGAAAACTGCATTTTCACCACAATGTTTGTGGGTATCTACGACCCTGAAACGCGATTGGTGACCTATTGTTGTGCAGGTCATAATCCACCAATAATTGTAAAAGAACGTGGCAAAACTGAATATCTGTCGATGGAAGGATGCATTCCTCTGGGCATCACTTCTGATTCTGAATTCAAAAATGAAACCGTAGCCCTCTCTCCTGGCGACATGCTAATGCTTTACACCGACGGAATTACCGAAGCCACCAATAAGAAACAAGAACTATACAACGATAACCGAACGCTCGACTTTGCGAAACTGCATAAAGAAATGAATCCTAAAGAATTTACCGACTCATTGATTAGCGATGTTGCCAAATTCGTAGACGGTGCAGAGCAAAGCGACGATATAACAATAATGTGTATTAAAACAGAAAAGAAATATGATTAGTCAATTAACACAACCTCAACTGGGAATCTATCTTGCCTCATTGAACCAAACAGAGCAAGAGAACTACAACATTGCCCAATACTATCATTTGCCGGAAGGAACCGACTTAGAGCTATTGGCAAAGGCTATTGAACGCTTTGTTGAACTCCACCCCTATATAAAAGGAAGAATTGTTATTGATGACGAGGGCAACGTGTGTATGGAAAGCCATGACGACGAGCAATTCACCTGCCCAATCATAGCTATCGACGATTTCGATGCAATCAAGGACACTTTAAATAAAACTTACCCGCTACTCGGAAATAGACTGTTTGAAATTGCCATTTACCGCGACAAGAATGGACGTGGCACTGTTTACTCGCAATTTTCCCATGCGATTTCAGATGGCGCCAGTGTTAAAATTTTCACTTCGGAAGTGAGCGCTATCTACAACGGTACCGCCGAGAATTTAAGAGCAGAAAATTACACTGGTCACGACATTTCCCACGATGAACAAGCATTGCGCAAAAGCGACATCGCAAAGCAAGCAAAAGAATGGTTTTTGAAAGAATATGGCGATGTGCAGTCGGTTCCACTTCCTGAAGGCGACCGAAGCGGAGAAGTGAAATTTGTAAAAGAAAAATTTCCTATAACAATCAACGCTAAAGAGTTGAAAATCGCAGTCAAGCGTAATAAGGTGGGGCGAGCCTCATTTTTCAACGCTGCATTCGCTTATCTTCTGTCATGCTACACCAACGAATCTACCGTTCCTTACAACACAGTATGCTCGGGACGCGAAGACTCGAGAGCCAGTCGTTCGGCCACAATGATGGTACGCACATTGCCCGTGTCGCTTCCATGCCCTCCCAACAGAAGCATTAGCGAACTCTTACAGCATAGCGAACAGCAAACCAAAATATCTCGTGAATACTCCACAGCATATTCATTTGCCGACCTCACACACGACACAGGGTTGGATAACAAAGTGAATTTTGTGTTTCAAGGTTATGTGTACAGCGCATTCTTAAAAATCGGCTCATTCGATACCGAATATTGCGATTTAAGAAAACATGAAATTGGATTTGAGCTCAACTGCGAATTGATGCTCAACCCTGATGGAGAATACGAACTTCAAGTATCGTATGATGCCAACAAATACTCGCACGAATACATCGCACAAATGATGATGTGCTACGAGAACATCGTCAATAATATGGCATCTGCAGACCCCGAGGCCACCCTTGCCGATGTGAGTTTGCTCAGCGATGAGGAAAAAGTGAATGTGATGGCACTTTCCACTGGCGAATCACTTGAATATGATGCATCACAAACATTTGTCGACCTATTTAAACAGCGTGTAGCGGAGCAACCTGAGCATATTGCTGTGGCTGACCGCGACGCAGAGGTAACTTATGCAACACTCGACAAACGAAGCGATATTCTTGCCGATGCTCTTCTCAAGGCTGGTGTTGAACCTGATGAATTTGTAGCATTGATGATGGACCGCTCCATCGAATTCCCACTGTCGGTGCTCGCTATCCACAAAGTGGGTGCTGCCTATACACCACTCGATGTGGATTATCCTAACGAGCGATTGTCGTATATGCTTGAAAACTCCAGTGCAAAGGTGCTCATTACCAAACACGCGGTGCTCGAAGCAAAAATTGCAGAAGGTGACCTTGAAATTGGAAATGTAAAAGTCATTTATATCGACGACATTGACTGGAACCAAAAATGCGACCCAATCACACCAAAAGCTACACCAAAGTCGCTCGCATATATGATTTACACCTCTGGATCAACAGGCAAGCCAAAAGGTGTAATGCTGCATCAGGCTGGTTTGCTCAACTTCACCCACAGTATGGTGAAGATAGAGCAACTGACCAATGCCGACCGCACCGCAAGCCATCGTTCATTCTCATTCGATGCCCACATTGGCGACATCTACCCAATCCTTGCTGCAGGTGGTGAATTGCATATTATGCCATCTGAAATCCGTAAGGATTTGCAAGCGATGGCCGATTTCATTGAAAGCCGAAATATCAACGGAACCGGCGGTACAACTTCACTGATGATGCTACTCATCAACAGTTTCCCTCAACTTCCACTCCGCTTCATCACTGCTGGTGGTGAAAAACTGTCGGGTGTAAGCAGCGATTCTATGAGCATTATCAACCTGTATGGCCCTACTGAATGTACAAACGACTCCACAACCTTCACCATCAAGCCTGGTGAAGTGTACGATAATATCCCTATCGGCCGTCCAATGCCAAATATGCAATGCTTCATCATGTCGGCAAGTGGCCAATTGCTTCCACAAGGTGTGCCTGGCGAACTCGTTATTGCCGGTGTGCAAGTGGGTCGGGGCTACTGGAAATTACCCGAAAAAACCGAAGAGGCATTCGTTGTACGCAATGGCATCAGAATGTATCGCACTGGCGACCTGGCCCGATATAATAAAAGTGGACAGATAGAATACCTCGGTCGCATTGATGGACAAGTGAAACTACGCGGCTACCGCATCGAATTAGGCGAAATCGACGCTGTGTCGGGTGCTTGTGCCGGTGTGCACCAAAGTGCTTCACAAGTGCGCGAAGTGGCAGGTCAGCGTCACCTTGTTCTCTATTACACGAAGGAAGAGGGCGCTTCACTGACCGAGAATCAACTCAAACAACATATTGAAGCATCGAGTCTCGCAGAATATATGCATCCCGAAATATATGTTGAACTCGAGGAGATGCCACTGCTGCCCAATGGAAAAATCAATCGCAAGGCACTACCCACTCCTTCGGAACCAGAAGACGATACTGAAGTAGCAGAAAATATTGAGCTCAACGCACTGGAACTTGAAGTGAAAGATATCATTGCATCGGCTGTTGGAACCGACAAGATTGGACTCACCACTCCGCTCGCAAAAATTGGATTGACCTCGCTTTCAAGCATCAAGCTATCTGTACTTCTCTACAAACGCTACAATTTACAATTAGATTCAAAATGGCTGGTAGCAGAAGGTTCGCTCCGCACGATAGCCAATGCAATTATCGTGCATCTGCTCAGCACACCAGGACAACAGCAGCAGAAAGTAGAAAAGGAAATTCGCACTTTTGCCCCACTGAGTTTCCCACAGCAAGGTGTATATTTCGATATTCTGAAGAATCCTGAAAATGTGGCCTATAACATTCCAACATGCATTGAATTAGGCAAATCTGTGAATGCCGAAGCCGTGGCATCGGCCATAGCCACAGTGGTGAAAGCACATCCCATTCTATCGTCACACTTCGAACCTCGCGACGGTGAAACCGTACAAGTGCTCCCTGAAGAAGTGACGCCAGAAGTGGAAGTGCTTGAGATGAACGACTTTAAGTTCACTAAATTAAAAGAGCAATTCGTGAAGCCGTTCAATGCCGAAACCGGTCCATTCTACCGTGCAAATGTTGTGACTACTCCATCAGGAACAATCGTGCTCCTTGACTTCCTGCACCTCGTCATGGATGGTGCAAGTCTTGGAATATTCATTCGCCAACTTACAGATGTACTGAATGGCGCAACCATTGAACAAGAGCCATACAACTATATAGAATATGTGTACGACGAACTTGATTCTCGCAAGAGCAAATCATTTGAAGATTCGAAAAACTTCTTCGCACAAAAAATGACAACCGTGGACGGTGCAAGTTGCATTCCAGAAGACATCAAAAGCGGCGAAGATGTGCAAGGCATGCTCAAATTTGCATCTTCACATATTGATATGGAAGCGGTCAATAAGTTTGCCGTTGACCTGGGAGTTACCCCTGCTGCGGTGTTCCTCGCTGCCATTAACTATGCAGTGAGCCGCTACACCAACACACCTGATGTGTGCATCGCCACCATTTCAAATGGTCGTGGCAATGTGAAGGTGAGCGACACAGTTGGTATGTTTGTCAATACAATCGCTCTCACATCGCACATTACCGATGTGAGTGTAGAGGAATTCATTAAAGCCACAGCACAGGAATTCAACGATAGCCTTTCTCACGAAAACTATCCATTTGCTGAACTATCTGCAGCATTCGACCTACATCCTGATGTGTTCTACCAATATCAGGTGGGCATGAGAAATGTAGTGAAGGTGAATGGAGCTGAAGCCGTTGTAAGTCATTTCGGAAATCCGCAGCCTAAATTCAAAATGATTGTGAGCATTGAAGAAGGTGCCGATGGCGTACGCATAGAAATGCAATACGACGACTCTTGCTACACCCAAGAACTCGCTCAAGGCTTTGCCGATGCTACTGCCACAGTGCTTCGCAATTTCATCAGCAATCCTCAGGCACGACTCAAGAAGGTGTCGATGCTAAGTGACACTCAAAAGGCACTTATCGACACATTCCACGAAACAGCGCGCGAAGATATTCCAATCAAACTTTACCATAAACTGTTTGAAAAGTCGGCAGAAACTCACAACGACAAACTCGCACTCGTGGCTATCGATGGCGAATTCACCTACGATGCTTTGAACAAACGGATGAACCGCTTGGCACACGCCCTCATCGAACGCGGTATCAAACGCGGCGACCGCATCGCCATTCTGCTTCCTCGCATATCAAGTTTTATCGTGTCGCAATACGGCATTATGAAGGCTGGTGGCGCATATATTCCTTGCGACCCGAAATATCCAACCGACCGTATTAACCACATATTGGATGATTCTGCAGCCCCATTGATTATTACAACAGCAGATCGTGTCAGCGAATTCCCTGGCCGTGCCGTGGATGTGGAGGAACTCTTGCAGAACACCAACGAGGAGAATCCTAATGTATATGTTGAGCCCGACGACCTTGCATATCTCATCTACACATCTGGCTCTACAGGTACTCCAAAGGGTGTGCAACTGATGCATAAGGGTGTGTGCAACTATCATTGCAAACACAACCTTATTCAAGGCATTCTCGACAAAGAATGTAACACAGCACTGGCAATCACCACTGTATCGTTCGACATGTCGGTTTGGGAAACCGGTTCGCCACTGATGCTCGGCAAAACTCTTGTGTTTGTGGGAGATGACGACTGCAACGACCCTAACGCATTGGCTGCGCTGATCAACAAATATCACATCGACTGTATGACAGCCACCACATCACGCTTCATGCAACTGCTTGAAAGCGATGAATTCCACTACGCTTTCAACAACAATATGCACCTTGCTTACCAGGGTGGCGAAGGCTTGTCGACAGCATTGCTGAAAAAACTGCAAAGTTTCAAGAACTTGCGTATTGTGAACGGCTATGGTCCTACCGAAACCATTGCAAATAGCCACGCAAGTGAACTCACCGTAGGTGATATTCCTCATATTGGCAAACCTTGTATCAATTATACCAACTTTATAGTTGATGCCGATGGCAATGAACTGCCAGTAGGCGTGATTGGCGAACTTTTGATTGGTGGTGCATCGGTAGCAAAGGGCTACAACAACTTGCCAGAACAAACTGCAGCGCGATTCGTAGACGGCGTTTACCACTCAGGCGACTATGCACGCTGGCT
This sequence comes from Muribaculaceae bacterium, assembly GCA_024400895.1. Taxonomy (GTDB): domain Bacteria; phylum Bacteroidota; class Bacteroidia; order Bacteroidales; family Muribaculaceae; genus Sodaliphilus. Next base: position 6,766 of record JAKSMA010000126.1, read on the forward strand.
GCCCGACGGCAATGTGATGGTGCTTGGCCGAAAGGACACCCAAGTGAAACTACGTGGCTTGCGCATCGAACTTGGTGAAGTGGAAAGCACAATGGTGAAGGTCGACGGCATTAAGTCGGCCGTGGTGATGATTAAGAAACTCAACGGTAAAGACCACCTTTGCGCTTATTTCACTGCCAATCGTGAAATCAACATCACAGAACTCAAGGCAGAACTTCGGCTTATAAGAAAGCAATAGTTACTTTAACAGAAGGAAGCAAAGTAATTGAATTCTTCCAGGGACTATAGTTAGGAGGTAGCGACGATGGGAATTAAAAAATATAATCCG
>JAKSMA010000127.1 GCA_024400895.1 Muribaculaceae bacterium
TGTGATTGCGATTGAAGACTATTCCGGAAAATGCGATTTGATGCTTTTCGGCAACAATTTTATCGAATAGAACAAATACGGTAAGACAGGACGTGCAATCATGGTCAAGGGTGTATTCAGAAAAAATCGTTACAACGACCGTGTCAGCTTCAACATCAATAGCATTTCGCAACTCAACGAATTGAAAGGAAAAATGCTCTCAAGCCTTTCTATCAATTTACCGGAATACAGAATGAAGGATATGGCTCCGCTCAAATCCTTGCTGTCGGCATCAACAGAAAATCGTTGCGACCTCAATTTCAAGATTATCACAAACGACGGAAAGCAATATATTGAAATGCGTTCACAATATAAAATTCCGGTTACAAAAAAGGTGCTTGAGATACTCTCCGAAATGGGTGTTGAATTCTCTTTAAAATAAGGATGAACAAAGAAATAATTGTTTTTTACCTCAAACGAACAATTGTTTCATAATTTTCAATATCTTTGTATTTAAAATAAAAATTTTAGAATATGGCTTACATTTTTAATGACGAAAACGCAAAGCAAGCGATTGAATCAGGAAAACCTGTAGTAATCGACTTCTGGGCAGAATGGTGTGGTCCGTGCCGTCACATAGCCCCTTATGTAGAAGAACTGGCTGAAGAATTTGAAGGCCGAGTACTGATTGGAAAATACGATGTCGATGAAGGCGACGATCTTCCTGTAGATTACAGCATACGTAGCATTCCAACACTTCTGTTTTTCAAAGATGGCGAATTAAAAAACCGTCATGTGGGGTCGGCAACGAAAGACGACCTAAAGAAAAAAATTGAAGAATTGCTCTAATTTTTCAAGAGAGAAATATTCATTTTGTGTCAATTGATATAACACTTTAGGCATACATTCTTTTTTCTTTGAATTAATTAGTTCAACCGAAAAAAAAATCGTATATTCGTATGTTGATTTATTTCTAATAACAAACAAATACTTTAAACAATGAAAGAAAAACTTAAAGCGATTTTTACTGATCGTTTTGCAAGCAATCCAGTTTTTTATGCATCAGCAGGTCGCATCAACCTGATTGGTGAACATACTGATTACAACGGAGGATTCGTATTCCCAGGTGCAATTGACAAATACATTATGGCGGCTGTTAATGTAAACGGCACCGACAAGGTGAGAGTTTTTTCAGCCGACATGGATCAATACACCGAATTTGGTCTTAAAGAAGAAGACAAGCCTGCAGAGCAATGGGCTTGCTATGTGTTTGGCGTATGCCGCGAAGTACTCAAACGCGGTTTTGAAGTAAAGGGTTTTGATGCAGTATTTGCAGGCAATGTGCCTCTCGGTGCAGGTTTGTCATCTTCTGCTGCTCTTGAATCTTGCTTCGCATATGCACTCAACGATATGTTCAACGAAAACAAGATTGACAAATTCGAACTTGCAAAAATCGGTCAATCTACCGAACACAACTATTGCGGTGTAAACTGCGGTATCATGGACCAATTTGCATCTGTATTCGGTAAAAAAGACTGCCTCATGCGTCTTGACTGCCGCTCACTCGAATTTGAATATTTCCCATTCAAGCCTGTAGGTTATAAGGTAGTTCTTGTTAACTCTCAAGTTAAGCACGAACTCGTTGATTCTCCTTACAACAAGCGCCGCGAATCTTGCGAACGTGTGGCTAAGACCCTCGGTGTTGACACTCTTCGCGATGCCGACATGGCAATGCTTGAAGCAGCCAAAACTCAAATCAACGATGAAGACTATATGCGCGCAGTATATGTAATCGGCGAAAAGCAACGCGTACTCGATGTTTGCGAAGCTCTTGAAAAGGGCGATTACGAAACTGTTGGCCAACGCATGTATGAAACTCACCACGGTCTTTCTAAGGACTACGAGGTGAGCTGCGAAGAACTCGACTTCCTCAACGATTTGGCTAAAGAATGTGGCGTAACAGGTTCTCGCATCATGGGTGGCGGCTTCGGTGGCTGCACTATCAACCTCGTGAAGGACGAACTTTATGACAAATTCGTAGAAACAGCTAAGACTGAATTCAACGAAAAATATGGCATCGAGCCTATCATTATCGATGTAGTGATTAGCGAAGGTGCACACAAGGAAGAATAATAGACTTATCTATTAACAAATCAACTTTTTAAATACATCAAAACATTATGTCAAAACCAACTTTATTTGTTCTCGCTGCCGGCATGGGAAGCCGTTATGGCGGTTTGAAACAACTTGACGGACTGGGCCCTCATGGCGAAACTATAATGGACTATTCCATCTACGACGCTATCCAGAGCGGTTTCGGTAAAGTAGTATTCGTTATCCGCAAAGACTTTGAGGAAGATTTCCGCACAAAGATTTTGTCGAAATACGAAAACCACATTCCTACCGAAGTTGTTTTCCAATCTATCAACGATCTTCCAGAAGGTTTCACCTGTCCAGCAGAACGCACAAAACCATGGGGTACTAACCATGCTTTGATGATGGGCAAGAACGTTATCAACGAGCCTTTTGCAATCATCAACAGCGATGACTACTATGGCCGCAACAGCTTCGAAGTCATGGCAAAAGAACTGTCGGAACTTGAAGAAGGCTCTACTAAAAAATATTCAATGGTAGGCTTCAAGGTAGGCAATACCATGAGCGAAAGCGGTACTGTTTCTCGTGGCGTTTGTGAAAAAGAAGGGGAATACCTCACTGGCGTTGTTGAACGCACAAGCATTGGCTACAATGCTGAACACAAGATTTCGTTTATTGACGAAAACGGAGTAGAACAAATCCTCGAACCAGAAACACCTGTTTCGATGAACTTCTGGGGATTCACTCCCGACTACTTCAAATATAGCGAAGAATATTTTGTAAAGTTCCTCCAAGAACACATCAACACACCAAAGAGCGAATTCTTCATCCCAACACTTATCAACGAGTTGGTTAAGAATGGCACCGCTTCAGTAAAGGTTCTCACTACTGAATCAAAATGGTTTGGTGTAACTTACAGTGAAGACCGTCAAGGTGTTGTCGACAAGTTCGCAGAACTTCACGCAACAGGCGTTTATCCTGAAAAGATGTTCTAACACAATTACGACATCATACATAAAAAGAGCTAAGCGGTTGCTTAGCTCTTTTTGTTATTATGTTGACAAGTTATTTCAAATTGTTTCTTACTTCGTTTAGGTATTCTTTCATTGCCTCGCTATCCTTGTTTTCGATAATGGTTTGAAGGCGGTCAAGTTGTCCCTTTATCAAATCCAACTGATGTGGAGTGCGTGGGTTAAAGAGGATTTCTTGCAACAAATAATCATCCTCCGACATCAGTCCATGAGCAATGGCCATATGGCGTTTGAAAGTCGTACCAGGTGCATCTTGATGCTTCATCACACTGGCAAACACGAGGGTGCTGGCAAAAGGAATAGACAATGAGTAGGAGATTGTTTCATCATGCTCGTCGAAACTATACTCGCACACATGAAGGTGAAGTTCATTATACAAATCGCGGAAAAACACCTTTCCCAAATGGTCGCTCTCCGTAATGATTATGGCATTCTCATTACTTAAATTGCTGAGTGATGCGAAAGTTGGGCCAAACATCGGGTGCGTGCTCACAAATGGATGACCACTTGATGCATAGAATTCCGGCAATCCAGTCTTTACTGATGCAATGTCTGAGATAATGCAATTAGCTGGCAAATAGGGGAGTACTTGATTGAAAGCCTCGATGGTGTATTTCACCGTGACTGCATTTATCATCATTTCGGGCTTAAACTCCTCGATTTCCTCCATCGTGGTAAATCGCAGGGCATTGAAAGTGAAACGCAATCTCTCTTTATCTGTATCGTAAATGGCCACTTCGTGATTCACACTGAGCACATCACAGAAGAAAGAGCCCATCTTACCTGCACCTAAAATTAAAATCTTCATATTAAAGTATTTGCTTGTTGACTACATCAATTTGTTGACGGACAGACTCTTCGTGAATAGCCTGCATCACCAATTGCATAAACTCACCGCCAAGACCCATTTCTTCGGCCTGAGCCACGCGCGGATTCATAACATCGCTATAACGATTATTTTGCACCACTTGCATATTGTGCTCTTTCTTGTATTGACCGATTTCGCGGCATACAGCCATACGCTTACTCAATACCTCGATTAGTTCATTGTCGCATTGGTCGATGTGCTGACGAAGCAATGTCAAGTTTTCTGTCGATTGTTTGGTGTCTCGAAGTACAAGAGTGTTAATAATCAAATTAAGCGACTCTGGAGTTACTTGCTGTTTTGCATCACTTAATGCACAATCGGGATTGCAGTGTGCTTCAATAATCAAGCCATCAAAGCCCATATCAAGAGCTTGCTGAGACACCGGGCCAATCAACTCACGCTTGCCACCCATGTGCGAAGGGTCGCAAATGATTGGCAAATTTGGAATGCGACGATGCAATTCAATTGGAATATGCCATTGTGGCTCGTTGCGGAACAGATGTTTGCCATATGTGCTAAAACCGCGATGAATGGCACCCAATCGACGAATACCAGCATTGTAAAGACGGAGCAATGCACCAATCCACAACTCGATATCAGGGTTTACAGGATTCTTAACCAGCACAGTTGCCTCTTCATGTCCTTTCAGTGCATCAGCAATTTCCTGCATAGCAAATGGATTTGCACTCGTGCGTGCTCCAATCCAAAGAATATCGATACCAGCATCCAAAGCAGCAGTGACATGCTCACGGTTAGCCACTTCTATTGCAGTGTACATACCCGTTTCTTTCTTCACTTGGTGCATCCAAAGAAGTCCACGCATACCGATACCTTCAAAACCTCCAGGTTTTGTTCTTGGTTTCCAAATACCGGCACGGAATATTTTAATACCACTCTTCGCTAAGCCTTTTGCAGTATCCATCACTTGTTCTTCACTTTCCGCACTACACGGTCCAGCTATCACAAGAGGCTTATTTGAATCAATACCTTCAAAGGTAATGGGCTTTAAGTCGGTGAATAATTGTTTTTCTGACATAAGTATATCTATTTTATTTGTAATTTTTCTATTCTATGTAAAGCTTCATTCAGTTTTTCTTGCGTTGCACATAACGACAAGCGTACATATCTATTGCCATTACTGCCGAAAATGAAACCTGGCACAATGAATACACGAGCTTCATAAAGCACCTTGTCAGCCAATTCTGCAGCATCTTTGCAAGAATCGGGAATTCTGCCCCAAAGGAAGAGACCACGCTGAACTGGGTCGAAATGGCAACCTAAAGCATCCATTATTTTTTCTGCAATCTTGCGGCGTTCGCGATATTCCTTGTTCACTTCCTCATACCAGCTGTCATCGGCCTGAAGTGCTTTAATTGCAGCCATCATCATCGGTTTAAACTGGCCGGAATCAATATTCGATTTCACCTTGAGAATCCAATTGATAAACTGAGCGTTGCTTGCCACCATACCCATACGCCAACCAGGCATATTATGCGACTTGCTCAGCGAATTCATTTCAATTGCGACGTCTTTTGCACCAGGAATCGACAAGATGCTCAATTGCTGCTCGTGAAGCACGAAACTGTAAGGATTGTCATTCACAATCACAATTCCATGCTTGCGGCCAAAATCCACAAGTTTCTCAAAGAGATGAGTTGAAGCAGGTTTACCTGTAGGCATATGAGGATAGTTAACCCACATAAGTTTGATTTTCGACAAAGGAAGTTTTTCCAATGCCTCAAAATCAGGTTCCCAACTACCTTCTTCGGTTAAGTCGTATGTAAAAATCTCTGCTTCAGCCAATTTGCTAATAGAAGTGTAGGTAGGGTATCCAGGGTTAGGAATCAGCACACCATCACCAGGATTGACAAATGCCAATGTTGTATGCAAAATGCCTTCTTTCGAGCCAATAAGAGGCTGAATTTCGGTAGATGGCTCCAATTCCACGTTAAAATGCTTCGCATACCAAGCTGCATACGCTTCTCTAAGAGCAGGAAGCCCCACATAAGGTTGGTATCCATGGGCTGCAGGCAATGATGCTTCATCACAAAGAGTCCTTACCACATCGGGGTGGGGGGGACGGTCAGGGCCACCGACTCCCAACGAAACAATATCTGCACCTTCTGCATTAAGTTTCGCAATTTCTTTCAGTTTTGTAGAGAAATAATATTCCTTTACTTCTTGAACTCTATTTGCAGGTTGTATATTAATCGAATTGTTCATATTCTCCAAGAATTTTGAAATCACTAATCAATGGGCGGACAGCATCAACCGATTGGCGATATCGAGTGTAGTCGTCAAACGACAAATTCACATAAAAGCGATACTCCCATTCGCGCCCTATGATTGGCAATGACTGAATTTTAGTGAGGTTCATTCCGTAGAAAGAAAAAATAACGAGAATTGCCGACAAGCTACCCTGAGAGTGGGGGAGGGTAAAAGCAATCGACGCTTTATTAATTTGCTTATCTTTCTTGAAATCAGGTGCATTACAAGGATCTGTAACGACTAAGAAACGAGTAAAATTTCTTTTGTTGGTTTGAATGTCATCTTCAAGCACATTCAATCCATAAAGTTCTGCAGCATAGCGTCCACAGATAGCAGCATGTCCCACGAGATTTTCCTCAGCAATCATCTTGGCGCTTCCAGCAGTGTCATAAGTCTCCACCATCTTCATTTTAGGGTGAAGCTGAAGATATTGTTCGCATTGGCGCAGCGCCATAGGATGAGAATTAACTTCCACAATATCATCCAAACTTTGACCAGGCAGAGCTGCTATGGAATGCGAAATATATTTTTTATACTCGCCAACAACAGTCATATTGCTTTGGCGAAGCAGTTCGTGGTTTTGCAGAAGACTACCGGCAATAGTATTTTCAATTGCAACAATACCAAGCATTGAAGCATCCAACTTCAGTAAATTAAACATATCGTTGAACGTTTCGCAAGGTACGGTTTCAATCGACATACCCTTGAAATATTCACGAGCCGCTGCATCATGAAAACATCCGGCAACTCCTTGCATAGCTACTTTTAAATCCATTGACCTAAAAATTAATAAAAAATCCCGTCACAAGGGCGGGATTAAATATTGTTTGTGAGTGTTATCAATAA
>JAKSMA010000128.1 GCA_024400895.1 Muribaculaceae bacterium
TTTTGGAAGAACGTTTTTTTCACAGGCGCAGAAGCCACAGTGTCGGCAACAAGGGAATCGGAGGCAACTGCAGTGGCAGCTTCCACACCCATATTCGATGCCAACAAAAGAAAACTTAGCGCTATAAAAAATTGCTTCATCAATATTCTAAAAAATTATACCAAAATGAGAAATAAAGGTTCTATAAGAAAAACAAAACCCTAAGACAATCATTATTGAATAAAATTTCATGCAAAGATAAGAATTTTTAAGGCAATTACCATCAATAAGAATTTGGAAAAAACCAATGTTCGAAAAAATATCTGTAATTTTGCACTCAGTTTCACAACAAATGGTAATGAAATTAAAAGACAACATATATCTGCAACTCTTTTCCACTTTCTTCAAAATTGGAAGTTTCACCTTTGGCGGTGGATGGGCAATGATATCTATCATTCAACGCGAAATCGTGGACAAGCACCACTGGATTGAAGAAGAGGAATTTCTTGACTTGTTGGCCATTGCACAATCAATGCCGGGCATATTGGCAGTGAATATCAGCACAGTGATTGGCGACAGATTAAGAGGCATAAAAGGCAGTGTGGCAGCGGCATTGGGCACCATTCTGCCCTCTTTCATCATCATTTTGATGATTGCCATATTTCTCACCCCCGACACCATCAAGAACGACCCCACCCTCACCGCCATATTCAAGGGCATACGCCCTGCGGTGGTGGCGTTGATTATAGCCCCAGTGATTACTACAGCAAAATCGGCGGGCATCAATCTGAAGACGGTGATTATTCCTATTGCCGTGGCACTGCTCATCTATTCGGGATGGCCCGTGATCTCTAACCCTGTGGTATTCATCGTTCTCGGAGCATTGGGCGGCTACCTCTATTTCACCCATCGCCACATGGAACAAAGAATGGAGGAAAAGGAATGCTGACCACATACTTGCGTCTCATCTGGGCATATCTTCAAATCGGCCTGTTCGGTTTTGGTGGAGGCTACGCCATGCTTTCGCTCATTCAGCGTCTGGTGGTGGGCAACGACTGGTGCCCCACAATCACCAGCCAAACTTTCACCGACATCGTGGCCATATCACAAATGACCCCTGGACCTATCGGAATCAACAGTGCCACATACATCGGTTATGTGGCCACAGGTAGCGTGCTTGGATCGATTGTTGCCACATTCACCGTGGTGCTGCCGCCGTTCGTACTCATGCTGTGTGCCAGCCATTTCATTGCCCGACATCAGGAAAGTGCAGTGATAAAAGGTTCGTTCATGGGCCTTCGCCCTGTGGTGGTGGGACTGATAGCTTCAGCAGCGTTGCTCTTAATGAACAAGGAAAACTTCGGCAGCACTTCAATGGAAGTGATAAAAAGCGTGGCCATTTGTTTGGCTTCGCTCGGCACCGTATATTTCACAAAAATTCATCCAATTCTGGTGATAATAGCAGCCGGAATTATCGGCTATTTAATCTTTTAAGCATCAATGAACTACAGCGACACTATCGATTTCTTATACAACCAGTTGCCTGCATTTGAGCGACAAGGCGGTGACGGATATAAACCGGGCTTACAAACAAGCCAAGACCTTGATGATTTGGCGGGAAATCCACACCGCGCCTATAAATGCATCCACATTGCCGGCACCAATGGCAAAGGGTCGACCAGCCACCTCATTGCCAGCATTCTGCAAATGCAAGGCTACAAGGTAGGGCTCTACACCTCGCCACACATTGTGGATTTTAGAGAACGAATCAGGGTGAATGGCGAGAAAATCAGCGAGCAAGCCGTGGTTGATTTTACCGAACGCCATCTGAAATCGGGGTACGAAGGCCACCCCTCATTTTTTGAACTAACCTCCACTTTGGCTTTTGAGTATTTTAAAAAGCAGAATGTGGATTTTGCCGTCGTGGAAGTGGGATTGGGCGGTCGACTCGACAGCACCAATATCATCACCCCCATTTTGAGCGTGATTACCAATATTTCCATTGACCACACACAGTTTCTTGGCAATACACCTGCAGAAATTGCCACAGAAAAAGCTGGAATCATCAAAGCGGGGATTCCTTCAGTGATAGGCGAAGCCGAGGGTGAAGTTCGTGCCACATTCGAAGCAAAAGCAGCGGCGGAGCACTCCCCCATCGTTTTCGCCCAAGACAGTCCAGAGGTGATGAGTGGAAAGAGTGTGGGCGGACACTGCGTCATCGAAACAAGGGATTATGGAACCCTCGTCAACGAACTTGGGGGCGAATACCAAATAAAGAACAGCAACACTGTGCTCACAGCCATTAAGGCTTTGAAGGGCTTAGGCGTTGAGATTTCAGACGAGGCGGTGAAGAATGGCTTTACAAATGTAGTGAAGAACACCGGATTGATTGGACGATGGCAAACCATCGGTGAAAACCCTCGCGTGATTTGCGACTCTGGCCACAATGTTGGGGCATTCGCCTATATTACCGAGCAACTGAAAAACGAAGACTACGAATCGCTTCACATGGTGATGGGATTCATGGCCGACAAAGATGTGGACAAGGTGCTAGAAATGCTGCCCAAAGATGCGACCTACTATTTCACACAGGCATCTACCCCAAGGGCAATGAAAGCTGAAGAACTGCAAAAAAAAGCAGCAGCCCACGGTTTACACGGCAAGTGCTATACAACAGTGGACAAGGCTAAAAACATGGCGATAGCTGCGGCAGAGGCTCACGACCTCGTGTACATCGGCGGCAGCATGTATGTGCTGGCAGAAGCCCTAAAATAGATGAGCCGTACGAAAACGGCTCAGTGGAAAAAGGTGGGGATAGTGCGAATTTGCGTCCTTGATAGATATTTGATAGTCACACAGGTCTACAAGAACGAATAAACTGGGTACGAAAAATAGGAATGACAACTCTTTTTGTAAAGTTGTATTCAAAATGCTTCACACACAATGTTGTAGAGACGCTCGGCTCGAGCGTCCGGTATCTAATAAATTGACAACTACATGTAAAGCGGTCGCTTGAGCCAAGCGTCCCTACAAAACATCTTCGACACATTCCCAAATTCTGTGTTTGTGAGAAACGTAATCAACATGAGATAACTATCCCCACCTGTTTTCCACGGAGCCGTTTTGGAGTTACAGAAAAAGGGACCATGCCACTTATGGCACAGTCCCTCGCCTATTAAACTATTCCTTAAAAAAACATTATGTATTATTGCATGCCTGCCATGCTTTGGACCTTGCCGATGAAGAGGATAGCACCAGTGGTGCGTTCCTTAATCAAATAGATAAACGGACGGTCGATAACATATTTAATAATTTGACGGATATTATCAATAACGCCTGTCACCTTCCCCCCTGTTGTGGCAACAGCAATAGTGCCTTCTTCATTCACCTCAATTGAAGTGTTTTGAAGAATCTTTGAAAGGCGTACATTTCGGGCTGTTGTCATTTTCCCAAGCTGAGCATTGTCTGACAACACTCTCGACATCCCCATTGCTTTAAGAGCGTCTTTAAAATCATTATTGTATATGTTCTTGAACTTGGGCATAATCACTTCAGATTCATTTTTGGTCATTTGAGAAAGAACTTGGGCATACTTTTCACCATTAAGTGCATTGATATAGTCGTTAATTCTTTCGCTCCTCGGCATGATCACCATCATTTGGAACGCTTCGCCGCCATAAGTGAGTTCTAACGCCAACTCTTCTTTGGTGATGCACCCGTTCAGATAACACTCGTCCGACTTCATCATCTTCACCTTTTCACCATTGTTCTGCTTATTGTAGAAAGTGTCGTCATAGGTGTTCTTTTTGGGAAAGTATTTCCAAAATCCCCTGAAATACAAACTATTAAGAAGCCATGCACAATCAAAAACTGGATCTACCTCATCAACAATGCCTGGGATAAGGCCGTTGGTCGATTCTTTCACCCAATTATTGATAAGGTCCACAGTTTTCCTGTCGGAGAAGTCCAATGTTTCAACCTTAGCATCAAAGAACGACTTCATGTCAGTCTTGTAGCTTTCTAAAACATTGTAATTCTTGTTGAGCCAAAGCGAATTGGCAACCATGAATTTTGCAGAGCTATTAATTGTGGTGAGCGTGCTGTTCATCGTTGAGTAATAGCTGTTGATATCGTCCAATGAAGTGCCGTCGCCAATTTTTAGCACTGTTGCAATTTCATCGTATGTTTGTCCTTCTGCACCATTAGCGAGCATAGCAAGCACTTGGCCGAGACTATAAGGCGATACGAATACATTGCCATCTTCATTGTTGATGGTTTTGAGCACATCAAAAGCGAAATCATTGCTCTGGCTCAGCACCTTTTGCTGTGGAGCCGTTAGCTGGATACTATATTGTGCAGGCTTCTCGTTCTCAACATTGGGCTCGTCGCTATTGTTGCACGAGGTAAATGTCATCATCGCGCATCCGCAAATGAGTGAACTGTAAACGAATGTTTTTTTCATATTGTTTATTTTTTTTGATGAGTGATAAATAATGTTCTAATTCTCTATTATGTATGCGTATTCACTTGCCTGAAGGACCCCTTGAAATACATTTCCTTCAGCAGTTTCGATGGAGATAGAATAGTCGCTTTTTCCGTCCACTACAAGGGGGAACTTTGCAACCGAAGATGTTGCATAATAATCAACATCGGCATAAGGATTTGAAATCGTAACCGTATGATAGCCTATTGGCTGAACGCCAAAATTGATGGAAATAATAGAGGACGTTGTTTCATAAACAACAACCGGTTCATATAGATGAGGCAGACTATTTCCCGAATTTCTTATAATAATGACACGTTTGTAATTAACATCGGCCGAGTTATCGCTGTTGCATGAAGAGAATGCCATCGCCGCGCATGCGCAGATGATAGAGCAATAATTGAGCAACTTCTTCATATAAATGTTTGTATTCATTTTCATCACTATTATAATTTTTTATCAGCAAATGTGGTTGGTAATTCATTTTGCGGGCAAAAATACAAATCACCATTTTTACATGCAACAGCCAGTGCCAGCGTTATCCACAATCCTAAACATTTTTCACACCGATTACCTAAGCATTAACTATTTTTACCACCAGGGCACCAATAACCTTAATTATAATCAACTAAAATCTTATCCATGCCCTGATGCACTTTCAGGAAACCCAGAAAATACTTTAGGGGCAAATGGCAATATTTGATTTCGGAATTCATTAATTTGAATTGTTGGACTATGCAAAATTACCAAATAAACAAATACTATTCCAAAAAACTCGTGTATTATCTTTAGCCGTATCTTATTGATAATCAGAACTTTCAATTATTCACGAGTATTATTACAGCTAATCATTTGGTAATCAAACAATTGCAAACAAAATGGACGGTTGTTAAAAATGTATAACGCATTTAATTAGCTGGTAATTAACTAAATGCGCGCTTTTTTATGACTTTTTTAAATGTTTTGTGGTATGTCGGCTATTGATTTAGAGTGATTTACTTTCTCTGCTATCAATTTTTTCTTGAGATGAATGCTGCGAGGTCTGTCGCAATTTGAGTACACCCAAATGATGGCATTAGGGAATTTGGAAAGTTCGAGACAGATGATATTGATTTCTTCTGCTTTCAACTTGAAGTCGCCTTGTTGTAATTTTTCCACAAGATTGTTGTAGCGAATGTTGATGTAGCGGTGCAGTCGCGAAAAGAATTCCTCATCAAACATTTCGTGGATTTTCTTATTTTTCTCTGTGGATGTAGTTTTATAGTGATTTAGCAAATTGCCCATCACTTCAGAGTAGCATTCAAGGCTTGTATCGATCGACGAAATGATTTGCTCCACTTGCTGCCCATTTTCCTCTCCTTTTTGCTTGAGAGCTTCAAGTTCTTCAAATGAAGTTGCCATGTTTTGTTTAAGCGAATTCACCTCCTGCTGCAACTTCTTAGCGAATTGCTTGTTGCGTCGGGATTTAAACACAAGGCACAAAATCATAATCAAGCCCACTGCACCCATGATAGCCATCCACTTCACACGCTGGCTATTCAGTTTCTGCTCATGTTCCAAATCCACCTCGTTTTCTATGGCAATAATGCTGTTGTCGGTCAACATGGAATCAATGGAAGTGTTGATGGTGTCGCACTTCATAGTATATTCTTGAGAATGAGTGAAGTCGTTTGTTGCATTTGCTAAATCTGAAAGACACGAGAGCATTTGCAGAGAATCTGCTTGAGTTTGAGCGGGAGGAGCTTGATTCAGAATGATTTTTGCAGAATCTATTTCACGTAATTGTAAGTAAGATTGGCATGCAATATAGTATGCGTCGCTTTCTTTAAAATCAGAAGTAAAATTTCGTATAGATTTCTGCGCGAAATTTATAGATTTGGAGTATTCTTTTTTCAAATAGTAGACGTGTGCAAAATCGATATACTTTTTGAAAATCATTGTAGAATCCCCAGAATTTTGAGCAATATGTATGCTCTTTTGTATATACTCAACGGCGTTATCTACATTTAGGGTGATATAGAGTTTGCCTAACTGATCGTAGCAAAATGGGAGATACTGATTTTCTATAGGGAAACTTTGAGCGGCAAGTTTCAAATGCTTTATCGCCTCTTGATGTTTGAGGGTGGATTTATAAATGCCGCTGATTCGGAAATGTATAAACCCTTTGTGGAAATTGTCGTGTTCAGGGCAAGCATATTGAGCCTCTTTGTAGCAGCGCATTGCGGCTTCATTATCGCCCAGCTCTTCCATTACACACCCTTTATACAGGAGGGAGCGCATACGGTGGTCGGGGTTGGCACCGTCGTGGTCGTAGTGGTTTACGGCAATGTTGATGGTGCTGTCGGAGGTGGCAGGACGATAGGCCTTATAGTGGGCGATGGTGGTGAGCAGCGCATGGTAGGCACGGTCGTCGTCGGTTGTGAGCGAGTCGGCAGCATATGCCGCCAGCAGCTCACAAGCGCTGTCGGGATTTTGCATAATAAGCGAATCGATGCCTACGAGCGACACACGGTCGGCATGCCTTCCGCACGAATTAATCGCACAGGTAAGCACTAATAAAATCAATATAGTATTTTCCGGTTACTCCTTTTTTTAATACTATCTCATACTGA
>JAKSMA010000129.1 GCA_024400895.1 Muribaculaceae bacterium
ACCGCATGCCCCTCGCTGATGCCAACATCAAATGTGCGAGATGGCATAGTCTCCTGAAGCATCGACACCGATGTACCCGAAGGCATGGCGGCTGTAATACCCACAATTTTATCGTTCTTTTCGGCCAATTCCACCAATGTGTGGCCAAACACATCTTGATATTTCAAAGGTTTGCCTGTAGGGTCGCCCACCACACGCTCTCCTGTTTCTTCGTCGAATTTGCCTGGAGCATGCCATACCGATGGGTCTTCCTCCGCTGGCTTGTAACCCTTTCCTTTACGAGTGTGAAGATGCACAATCTTAGGACCGGTCATTTCTTTCACGTCAGTGAAGGTTTTCACCAATTGCACCACATCATGTCCGTCAAACGGGCCAAAATAGCGTATGTTCAAACCCTCAAAAATATTTTGTTGCCCCGACAAGAGCGACTTCATCGCATTATTAAAGCGCAGCACCAATCCTTTGCCCTTATCGGAAATCACATGCCTTCGGCGAAGGAACTGATATGCTTTATAACGCACATTGTTGTAGCGCTTCGATGTGGTGAGTTTTGTCATATATGCACTCAGTGCTCCCACATTTTCATCAATCGACATATCGTTGTCGTTGAGCACGATAAGCATATTGTTAGGATGCGACGACACATTGTTCAATCCCTCAAAAGCCAAGCCACCGCTGATTGAGGCATCACCGATAATGGCCACAATCTTGCGTTGCTTGTCGGTGAGTTCCGACGCTATCGACATGCCAAGTGCAGCAGAAATACTGTTGCTTGCGTGACCAGCCATAAATGTGTCGTACTCACTTTCGCTTGGATTGGGGAAACCGCTCAAGCCGCCCATAGTGCGATTCTCATAGAAACGGTCGCGACGACCAGTGAGAATCTTATGTGCATACGCCTGATGGCCCACATCCCACACCAGTCGGTCGTTTGGTGTATCGAACACATAATGCAATGCTACATTAATCTCCACAGCGCCCATGCTCGAAGCAAAGTGACCAGGGTTGCTCGAAAGAAAATGAATGATAAATCGGCGTAATTCCTCACACACTTTAGGCAACTGATTCACGTCAAGCCTACGCAAATCGGCTGGACTATCAATTGCTGCAAGCAGTGGAAAATTCTGACTAATATATTCGTTATCCGACATTTTTTATTTTTTTGTATCAACTTCGGTGTCAATCGTGATTTTCAAACCCTTCACTTGAACCATTCAAGATAATAAGCCATCCATAACAAATGTAAACCATTGTACAACGGAATGTTACAAGATTTGCACGCTAATTCAACACCTTCAATGTTTTCTTCAATTTCATTTAGTGAATGAAGCAGCGCATTTTCGCTGTCATTCAACTTGCAAATATAACAAAAATTATGCCATTTTTCACCTTTTTTTCTCCGAAAATGACTTAAAAAAAATTCACCTCCCCACATTATATATAGCAACATCACTGAACAGCACTGGCAAAAACTGCTTTCACGCCATCTAAAACCACACCCACAAAAAACGACGAAAGCGAGGTGTTAGGTCCTCGCTTTCGTCAATATTCTGTATACTGATAATTTTTATTCTATCATGTTTGAATTACCGTAGGTTTCGGTTTCGGCAGATTGCACTGGCGCTTCTTCAGAGTGGCGCACTGTCGATGGTGCAGCAGGTCTCGCAGCTGGAGCGCTGTACTCATCATCCACATTGTGGGTAACAATAATTTCCACACGGCGGTTCACTGCACGACCATCGGCGGTGTTATTGTCGCCTATCGGATGCTGGTCGGCACAGCCTTTGCAGAATATTTGATTAGCAGGAACGCCCTTCTTAATCAAGTAAGCCTTAACCACTTGAGCGCGTTCTACCGACAGGCGGCAGCGTTCATTATAGGTGCCAAAATTATCGGTATGTCCGTAGATTTCAGCACATGCGGTTGGGTCGTTCAAGAGTTTCACTGCCACACGGTCGAGAGCACTCTTTGCGCCACCATCAAGTTTGGTTTTGCTCTGGCCATAATAGATGCAGTTGTCGCCACGGCGACTCACACGAGCGCCACTTGGGCGAGCTTCGTCACTCATATACACTTCTTCTGCGCGTTGCTCAGCTTTCTTGTCTCTGTCGCTACCGATTGCGGCGCCCAAAGCAGCACCAGCCACTGCACCTACAGCAGCACCAAGAAGCGAATTATCGCGGCGGTGATAACCATAGCCAAACAATGACCCAACAAATGAACCTGCCTGAGCTCCAGAAACGGCTCCCACCACAGCGCCCTTTGTCTGATTGCTCGCATCTGGATCGGAAAGCACTGCCCATTGAGCCAAGCCACAACTTGTAGTCGAGCTCAATAATAATGAGCAGCATACTATAGGAAGTAAAAATTTCTTCATAATTATTCTCAATTTTTAAATTCCGGATTTATGACTGACAAAATCACAAATCGTTTAATCTATTGTCCTACAAATTTAGTGCAAAATTATGAAAATCACACAATAAACTCACAAATTAGCGATTATTCATCACAAATCGACCATCTTTGCAATCGTTTAACCTCGCTAACGAAAAAATCATTCGCCACATTATGTCATTACCTCAAAAAAAAAGATTATCTTTGTATGCGTGTTTACACACGCGCCCTACAAGACATAAAACATACAAGTATTACAAACACTATAATTATGACCAAAATCACAAAAAAAATGGCACTTGATTATCATCACATGGATGATAAGCCAGGTAAAATTTGTGTGGTACCGACTAAACCGTACCAATCTCAAAACGACCTTTCGTTAGCCTATTCCCCTGGTGTAGGTTTCCCTTGCCTTGAAATCAAAGACAACGCCGACGATGTGTACAAATACACCAACAAGGGCAACCTTGTGGGCGTGGTCTCTAACTGCACAGCTGTGCTTGGCTTGGGCGACATCGGCCCTCTTGCCGGAAAACCCGTAATGGAAGGCAAAGCTTTGCTTTTCAAGATTTTTGCTGGTCTCGACAGTTTTGATATCGAGCTCGACGAAAAAGACCCGGAAAAGTTTATTGCTGCAGTCAAAGCCATTGCCCCTACCTTTGGCGGTATCAATCTTGAAGATATCAAGGCGCCTGAATGCTTCGAAATCGAACGCCGACTGAAAGAGGAATGCGACATCCCTATCATGCACGACGACCAGCACGGCACCGCCATCATTTCGGGTGCAGGCCTCATCAACGCTCTTGAAATTCAAGGCAAGAAGGCCAAAGACGTGAAACTCGTGGTGAATGGCG
Source organism: Muribaculaceae bacterium (assembly GCA_024400895.1). Taxonomy (GTDB): domain Bacteria; phylum Bacteroidota; class Bacteroidia; order Bacteroidales; family Muribaculaceae; genus Sodaliphilus. Next base: position 3,252 of record JAKSMA010000129.1, read on the forward strand.
CTGGTGCTGCGGCTATCTGCTGCACACGACTCTACATGCAACTCGGCGTGAAGAAAGAAAACATCGTGATGTGCGACAGCCGTGGCGTTATCACCACCCGTCGCGAAAAACTCACCGAGCAGAAGAAAGAATTTGCCACCAATCGCAAAATCGAAACTTTGGCCGAAGCAATGGTGGGTGCAGATGTGTTCTTGGGACTCTCTGTGAAAGATGTGGTCACCCCTGAAATGATTCAGTCGATGGCCGACAAGCCTATCGTTTTCGCATTGGCTAACCCCGACCCCGAAATCGAATACTCTAAGGCTATAGCTTCTCGCCCCGACCTCATTTTCGCCACCGGACGAAGCGATTATCCTAACCAAATCAACAATGTGCTTGGTTTCCCTTACATCTTCCGTGGCGCTATCGACTGCGCTGCCACCGAAATCAATTCGGCTATGGAACTTGCTGCAGTTCACGCTATCGCAGATTTGGCGAAGAAGACCGTGCCACCTGTTGTGAATGCGGCCTACAAGATGAACAACCTGAAGTTCGGCCCTCAATACATCCTGCCAAAGGCACTCGACCCTCGTTTGATCGAAACCGTTTCTACCGCTGTGGCTAAGGCAGCTATGGAATCGGGCGTGGCACGTCGCCCTATCGCCGACCTCGACGCTTACCGCTCTGAATTGCGTAAGGTGCTCGGCTACGACGACAAGTTGCTCCGCCGCTTCACCGACACCGCGAAAAACTCGCCAAAACGCGTGGTTTTCGCTCAAGCCAACACCGACAATATGCTTCAGGCTGCTGTTGAGTCCTACAAGAGTGGCATCTGCTTCCCTATCCTTCTCGGCAACGACGAAATGATTGCGAAGCGCGCCAAGAAACTCGACCTCGACCTCAAGGGCATCACCATCGTCAACCCTCGCCACGACAGAGAAGAACGCCGTCGTGCTCGATATGCAAAGATGCACATGAACAAGCACCAGCGCGATGGTATCAACCTCACCGAAGCCACCGAAAAGATGTTCGACCGCAACTACTTCGGCATGATGATGGTGGAAACTGGCGAAGCCGATGCATTCATCACTGGCACATTCGCTGGCAGCGGCAACACTGTGAAGATTGCTAAGGAAGTGATTGGCATCAAGCCTGGATTCAAGCACTTTGCCACTCTCCACATCCTCAACACCAAGCGAGGCACCTTCTTCCTGGCCGACACTTCTATCAACCACGAGAATTCTACCGAAGAACTCGTCGACATCGCTCGCCTCACCTACGATGCAGTGAAATACTTCGCCCACTACCCTGTGATGGCTATGCTTTCTTACAGTAACTTCGGTTCTAACCCAGAGCATGGTCCTATCGAAATTCACGAGGCTGTGGAAATTCTCCATCGCGACTATCCCGAAATTTCGGTAGATGGTGAAATGCAAGTGCAATACGCTCTCAACAAGCAATTGCGCGACAAGCAATTCCCATTCAATAAAATCGTGGACAAGGATGTGAACACGCTCATCTTCCCTAACCTGAGCGCTGCCAACACCGTGTTCCAGATGCTCCTCGAAATGGGCGCTGCCGAAATCGTTGGTCCTATCCAAATCGGTTTGAACAAGCCTATCCACTTCACCAGCATCGACACTTCTGTTCGCGACATCGTCAACCTCACCACCATGGCGGTTATCGACGCAAATGTCTACGAAAAAACCAGCATCAAGAAGTAATTATCGCTCGCATTAGCGCAACTAATAAAAAACTCGCAGGGCACGTGAAAACGCCTTGCGAGTTTCTTGTTTCTGTCAATCCCTGAACGCCATAATACATTCAGAACCTGTTGACCCGTTGACTATGAAAGTCCAAATATTGCCATTTGGCCCTAATGCACTTTCTGGGGTTATTTCTTTTGAGCGAGCTGATTGAAAATTTCGGCTTGCTTCTTCTTGGCGGCAGCAATGCCGGCAGCGTCGCCTGGCGTTACGCCATATTTGCTCAATTCTGGTATGCGGAGCACTGCACCCACAGGAATGGCGTTAGGATTAGGATATTTCGCCTTGTTTTCCTCGTAGATATACACCCAGTATTTGTCTGAACCATAGTGCTTTCGGCTCATCTTATACAGGTTGGTGCCGCCCTTTATCGTGTCAGACGAGCCGCCACCCACAGCGCTTGCCTTTGCAGCCTCGGCTTTCTTCTTTTCTTCCTCTGCCTTAAGGCGCTCTTCTTCAGCCTTTTTCTGTTCCTCTTCCAGTTGCTTCTGTTGCTCTTCAGCGGCCTTCTGCTCCTCGGCGGCGGCACTACTCTCGTTCCGGGCAAGGTCTTCCTTCGCACCTGTTTCGCTCTTCACCGAGTCGACCGCGCCGCTTTCTGCCACCTGCTCCGTTTTGGCCTTATCGCCATTCTTGAAGCCTTTCATCAAAAACATTCGGTAAGCAAACAGCGTGACCACCAACGTGGTAACCACGCCCACCAAAAAGCCCTCAAACAGCGAGCGGCGAGTGATGCGGCGCTTGTCTTTCTCTTGCACCACACGATCATCGGCCAATTCTTCGCTCACGAAGCCAGCCATTTCGCCATCATCAGTTTCTTCCGATTCTCCTGGTTCGCCATCAGCCTCAGCCACAGGCTCTTCGGCAGGAACAATTTCTGCTTCAGCAGGCACCTCTGCTTCAGGTTCTTCTTCAACCACAGGCTCTTCTTCAGCAGCAGGCTCTTCATCAACTGCCTCTTCCACAGCAGCCTCAGGCTCAACAGCAGGCTCTTCTTCTGGAACTACAAACGCTGGTGGCGTCACCACTTCCGAGGCATCTTCAGCAACTTCTTCTGGAGTTTCGGCTTCCATTTCCACTTCCACATCTTCGTCTTCGCCCAATTTTTCAAACTCGCCAGCATCGATAGCGGCAAGTTGCTCATCGGTCACGTCGTCGTCGAGAATCTCCGTTTCAAAGTGCATAAAAGGCTGGTTCACAGCGTCTGCCAAGTCCTTATCAGGAGCAAACGACAGCTTCTTATGCCCCGGTATCTCAATTTCTTCGCCCGTGTTCACATCCACGCTTTTGCGTGCGCTCACTTCTGTGAGCTTGAAAGTGCCAATGCCTTTCACCTTCACGCTCTCGCCATCGATGAGCGACTGCGAAATGGTGGCAAACAGTTCTTTGAGAAACAGTTCGCTCATGCGCTTCGAGGTGTTGGCAATCTGCGCCACATGCTCCACGAGTTCTGGAAAAGTTATCTTATTGTTCATATTTTATTCTTTCTTAATGGAATTACTTCAGGCGATTCTTCAGCACGTTGCTCACCTTGAACGTGACAGCCACCTTTGGCGGTACGAGCATTCGCTTGCCGTTGCTCGGGTTGACAAGCACACGTTCGTTTTTTTTCTTCGCCTCAAAGGTGCCGAAGCCAGGAATCGCCACGCTGTCGAGCTCGCCGCAGCGGCTCTTCACCACTTCGGCAAAAGCCTCGAGCAACTTTGCCACATCTCCCTTAGTTCTGCCCAGATTTCCTGAAACCCTTTCCAAAAGTTCCTTATTATCCATAATAGTAAATTTAAACCACAAAATTAATCAAACCATTCGCAAACTGCAAATAATTCGCCATTTTTACAACCAACTTCTCGCCGCCGCGCCCGCCTGCGGGTAAAATAAATATCAGAAGTGATAGTGGATTGGTGGGGGGATATCTTGCAGTGCTTGGTGGAATGATGTGTGCCGAAAGGGAATTTCGTGTACGGAGAGTGGATAGCAG
>JAKSMA010000013.1 GCA_024400895.1 Muribaculaceae bacterium
GATATCGGTGCAGGTGTTGGTTTCAAGGATATCCGTACAGGTGATACCCTCTGCTCTGAAGATGCTCCTATCGTTCTCGAAGCTATGGACTTCCCAGATCCAGTACTCGGTATCGCAGTTGAACCAAAGACTCAAAAGGACCTCGACAAGCTTGATCAAGGTCTCCAAAAGCTTGCTGAAGAAGATCCAACTTTCCAAGTTGAATCTAACGAAGAAACTGGTCAAACCATTATCCGTGGTATGGGTGAGCTTCACCTCGATATTATTATCGACCGTCTTCGTCGTGAATTCAAGGTTGAATGTAACCAAGGTCGTCCACAAGTTACCTATAAGGAAGCTATCACTCAATCAGTAGAACTTCGTGAAGTGTTCAAGAAGCAATCTGGTGGTCGTGGTAAGTTCGCCGACATCATCTGCCGCGTTGAACCAGTTGACGAAGGTCTCGAAGGCGATATTCAATTTGTTGATGAAGTCAAGGGTGGTGATATTCCTAAGGAATTCATCCCTGCTATCCAAAAGGGCTTCCTCGCTGCTATGAAGAACGGTGTGCTTGCAGGCTACCCAGTTGAACAACTCAAGGTTACTGTGATTTCCGGTTCTTTCCACCCAGTAGACTCTGACCAACTTTCATTCGAACTCTGTGCTCAACAGGCATTCAAGAAAGCTTGTGCTCAAGCAGGCCCAGTTCTTATGGAACCTATCATGAAGGTGGAAGTTGTCACTCCAGAAGAAAGTATGGGTGACGTGATCGGCGATATGAACAAGCGTCGCGGTCAAGTTGAAGGTATGGAAACCAGCCGCAGTGGTGCTCGTATCGTTAAGGCTACAGCTCCTCTTGCAGAAATGTTCGGTTATGTAACAGCTTTGCGTACCATCACTTCTGGTCGTGCTACCAGCACTATGTCATTCTCTCATTACTCTCAAGTAAGCCGCGCAATTGCTGAAAAGGTGCTTACTGAAGTAAAGGGTAACGTTAACTTGTTGAAATAATTTTATTCATAATATAATATGAGCCAAAAAATCAGAATTAAATTAAAATCTTACGATCACAACTTGGTTGACAAGTCAGCTGAGAAGATTGTTAAGACTGTGAAGTCTACAGGTGCTGTAGTTAGCGGTCCTATTCCACTGCCAACTCACAAGCGCATCTTCACTGTTAACCGTTCGACTTTCGTAAACAAGAAGTCACGTGAACAATTCCAACTTTCAGCTTACAAGCGTCTTATCGACATCTACAGCTCTACAGCTAAGACTGTTGACGCGCTTATGAAGCTTGAGTTGCCTAGCGGTGTAGAAGTAGAAATTAAAGTCTAAGAGAATTCCAACTCTCGTGTTAATCAAACAAAGTGATTCTAAGTAAATTTTTTAAAAATTAAGAGAAATGCCAGGATTATTAGGAAAGAAAATCGGAATGACATCCGTATTCAGTGCCGACGGTAAGAACGTACCGTGCACTGTTATCGAAGTAGGTCCTTGTGTAGTTACTCAGGTGAAAACTGTTGAAAAAGACGGCTATGCTGCTATCCAGTTGGGCTATCAGGAAAAAACTGAAAAGCATACCAACAAGCCAGAAGCTGGTCACTTCAAGAAAGCCGGTGTTAACCCACAACGCCACTTGGCCGAGTTCAAAGATTTTGATGGTGAGTACAAACTTGGTGATACTATCACTGTAGATTTGTTCAGCGATGCCTCATTTGTCGATGTAATCGGTACTTCAAAAGGTAAAGGTTTCCAAGGTGTTGTAAAGCGCCATGGTTTCGGTGGTGTAGGTCAAACTACTCACGGTCAGCACAACCGTCTTCGTGCACCAGGTTCTATCGGTGCTTGTTCTTACCCTGCTAAGGTGTTCAAGGGCATGCGCATGGCTGGTCACATGGGTGCAGAACGTGTAACTGTTCAAAATTTACAGATTATTAAGGTTATGCCTGAGAACAACGTACTCGTAGTTAAGGGTAGCGTTCCAGGTGCTAAAGGTTCAATTTTATCAATCGTTAAGTAATGGAACTCGCAGTATATAACATCAAAGGAGAAGACACCGGGAAGAAGGTAACTCTCAACGACGAAGTATTCGCACTCGCCGAACCAAACGAGCATGCCGTATATCTCGATGTTAAGCAATACCTCGCTAACCAGCGCCAAGGTACACACAAAGCAAAAGAAAGAAGTGAAGTTTCAGGTTCTACCAAAAAGCTCGGTCGCCAAAAAGGTGGTGGCGGTGCTCGCCATGGTGATATCAACTCACCTGTTATGGTAGGTGGTGGTCGCGTGTTCGGTCCACGTCCTCGTAACTATAGCTTCAAGTTGAATAAGAAAGTTAAAGCTCTTGCTCGTCGTTCAGCGCTCACATTCAAGGCTCAGAATGACCAGATCGTAGTAGTTGAAGACTTTAACTTTGAAGCTCCAAAAACCAAAGAATTCGTAAACTTTGCTAAAAATATTAAAGTTTACGGCGAAAAGATCGTTCTCGTTTTGCCATCTCAAAATAAGAACGTATATTTGTCTGCTCGTAATATCGAGAAGACTTTTGTGGTAACTGCTGCTGAGCTGAACACCTATCGCGTTCTTGACAACAAGAAGCTGGTGGTCACCGAAAGCAGTGTGGCTGTATTAAATCAATTTTAATCAAAGGAGGTAACGAAAATGAACTTAATGATAACCCCTATCGTAACTGAAAAGGCAAACGCCATCAGCGAAAAGACTAATCGTTTTTCATTCAAGGTGTCTCCTGATGCCAATAAATACCAAATCAAAGACGCCGTAGAAAAGCTCTACGACGTTAAGGTTGTGGGTGTTAGCACAATGAAGTACGAAGGCAAAAAGAAAATGCGCTATACAAAGCGTGGAATTCAACGCGGTAAGGTTGCTGCTTTCAAGAAAGCTGTTGTAACTCTTGCCGAAGGACAAACCATTGATTTCTATAGTAATATTTAATAAAACAAATGGCAGTAAGAAAATTAAAGCCCACAACACCGGGGCAAAGACACAAGATTATTGGTGTATTTGATAACATCACTGCACGTACACCAGAAAAGTCTCTTACAGTCGGCAAACGCGTCACTGGTGGTCGCAATAATGAGGGTCACCTCACTATGCGCTACCTCGGTGGCGGTCACAAGCGTAAATTCCGCTTCATCGACTTCAAGAGAAACAAAGACGGTGTACCAGCACGTGTAAAGACTATTGAATACGATCCTAACCGTTCGGCTCGTATCGCTCTTCTTTACTACGTTGATGGTTCTAAGGCTTATATCATTTGTCCTAACGGATTGCAAGTTGGCCAAATGGTAGAAAGCGGTGAGAACGTAGCCCCAGAAGTGGGAAACGCGCTTCCACTGAGTCACATTCCTGTTGGTACTTTAATTCACAACATTGAATTGCGTCCTGGTCAAGGTGCAGCGATTGCTCGTAGTGCAGGTACCTTCGCTCAGCTCACTTCTCGCGAAGGAACATACGCAATCATCAAATTACCTTCGGGCGAAACACGTAAAATCCTTGCAGCATGTAAGGCTACTATCGGTGTAGTTGGTAACTCCGACCACGCTCTCGAACAATCAGGTAAGGCTGGTCGTTCTCGCTGGTTGGGTCGCCGTCCTCACAACCGTGGTGTTGTTATGAACCCTGTTGATCACCCAATGGGTGGTGGTGAAGGCCGTCAATCTGGTGGTCACCCACGTTCACGCAACGGTCTTTACGCTAAGGGCTTGAAGACACGTGCTCCGAAGAAGCAATCTTCAAAGTACATTATTGAAAGAAGAAAGAAGTAATTTGATTAAAAATTAAACTATGAGTCGTTCATTAAAAAAAGGACCTTACATTAGTGTTAAGCTCGAAAAGAAGGTCGACGCTATGAATGAAAGCGGCAAGAAGAACGTGATTAAAACTTGGTCACGCGCATCAATGATTGCTCCTGAATTCGTTGGTCATACCTTCGCCGTACACAATGGCAATAAGTTCATCCCTGTCTATGTCACTGAAAACATGGTAGGTCACAAGCTTGGCGAATTCGCTCCAACTCGTACTTTCCGTGGCCATAGCGGCAACAACAAGCGATAATAGACCCGGGAACCAATTCATTTAGAAAAAAAAAGAATTAAATACAATGGGTAAAAGAAAAAGATTATCAGCAGATAAAATTAAGGAAGCCAAGCGCGACCTTGCTTTCGCCAAGCTGAAAAATGTGCCAAGCTCTCCTCGTAAGATGCGCTTGGTTGCAGATATGGTGCGTGGCGTTGAAGTGTTCAAGGCTCTCGGTCTCCTTCATTTCTCAAATAAGCAAGCTGCAGCTGACGTTGAAAAACTCCTCAAGTCGGCTATCTCTAACTGGGAACAGAAGAATGATAAGAAAGCTGACAGCGGTGAGCTCTACATCAAGGCTATCACAGTTGACTGTGCACCTATGTTGAAGCGCCTCCGTCCAGCTCCTCAAGGTCGTGGCTATCGCATTCGCAAGCGTAGCAACCACATTACCTTGACAGTAGATACAATTAAAAATGACAATAAAGACGCATAAAGAATTATGGGACAGAAAGTAAATCCAATTAGCAATCGTTTAGGTATCATCCGCGGCTGGGACTCAAACTGGTTTGGTGGCAGCAACTACGGTGATACATTGGTTGAGGATAGCAAAATCCGCAAGTATCTCAACGTGCGTCTGGCTAAGGCTAGCGTTTCTCGTATTGTCATCGAACGCACTCTTAAGCTCGTCACTATCACTATCTGCACTTCTCGCCCCGGTATCATTATCGGCAAGGGTGGACAGGATGTTGACAAGCTGAAAGAGGAATTGAAGAAGCTCACCGACAAGGACGTGCAAATCAACATCTATGAAGTTAAGCGTCCAGAACTCGATGCGCAAATCGTTGCAAACAACATCGCACACCAAATTGAAGGCAAGGTGGCTTATCGCCGTGCTGTGAAGATGGCTGTGGCTTCTACCATGCGTCTTGGTGCTGAAGGTATCAAGGTATTGGTTAGCGGACGTTTGAACGGTGCTGAAATGGCTCGTTCTGAAATGTTCAAGGAAGGCCGTACTCCACTCCACACTCTCCGTGCCGACATCGACTACGCACTCGTGCCAGCTCTCACAAAGGTTGGTTTGATTGGTGTTAAGGTTTGGATTTGCCGTGGCGAAGTTTACGGCAAGAAGGACCTCGCTCCTAACTTCACCAACAATGGTAACGAACGCCGTGGTGGCAATGGTGGCCGTCGTGGTGGTTTCCGCAACAAAAAGAACAATCGTTAAACTTGATTTTATCAACTGAACAACAATGTTACAACAACCAAAAAGATTAAGATACAGAAGACCATCAGACGGTGGTACACGCAAATACTCTAAGCGTGGCACTCAGCTCAACTTCGGCTCTTTCGGTATTAAGGCACTTGATTCAAAGTGGATTACCGCTCGCCAGATTGAAGCTGCTCGTGTGGCTGTGACTCGCTACATGCAACGTCAAGGTCAAATTTGGGTTCGCATTTTCCCTGATAAACCTTACACTCGCAAGCCTGCCGACGTGCGTATGGGTAAAGGTAAGGGTGATGTAGCCGGTTATGTTGCTCCTGTATTCCCAGGACGTATCCTCATTGAAGTAGAAGGCGTAAGCTATGAAATCGCTAAGGAAGCACTTCGCTTGGCATCTCAAAAGCTCCCTATTCCAACTAAGTTTGTGGTTCGCCGCGATTATGATCCATCTCAAACAGTGTAATTAATTGCAAGATATGAAAAAGGAAGATTACAAAGAATTGAACGATAAAGAACTCCTCGAACGCTTGGATGCAGCTGAGAAAGAGTATGTTCAAACTAAGATTCAGCATTCAATTTCTCCCCTCGACAATCCTGCAAAGATCACTGTCGACAGAAGAAATATCGCTCGTATGAAAACAGAAGTTCGCGCTCGCGAATTAAAAATTAACAAATAATCCCAAACTGAAATGGAAAAAAGAAATTTAAGAAAAGAAAGAATTGGGGTTGTTTCCAGCAACAAGGGTGACAAGACTATCACTGTAGCTATTAAGTGGAAGGAAAAACACCCAATCTATGGTAAGTTCGTTAACAAAACGAAAAAATACCACGCTCACGATGAAAAGAACGAGTGCCAAGTTGGCGATAAGGTTCGCTTGATGGAAACTCGCCCTTTGAGCAAAACAAAGAGATGGAGATTAGTTGAAATCATCGAAAAAGCTAAGTAATTTAAATTATGATTCAGACAGAAAGTAGATTATCAGTAGCCGACAACAGTGGTGCTCGTGAAGTACTCTGCATTCGTGTACTCGGTGGTACTGGTCGCCGTTACGCTTCAGTTGGCGATACCATCGTAGTTACTGTTAAGAGTGCTATTCCATCATCAGATGTAAAGAAAGGCACTGTATCACGTGCTGTTGTGGTTCGTACAAGCAAGGAAATCCGTCGCCAAGATGGCTCTTACATTCGCTTCGACGACAATGCATGTGTATTGATCAATAATTCAGGTGAGCTCCGTGGTACTCGTATCTTCGGCCCTGTTGCCCGCGAATTGCGTGCCACAAACATGAAGATTGTTTCACTTGCTCCCGAAGTTCTTTAATAATTATCACAGTTTTAATATTAAATGGCTAAGTTACACATAAAGAAAGGCGATACCGTTTGCGTTCTCGCCGGCGACGACAAGGGTAAAACTGGTCGTGTCCTGAGCATCAAAGCTAAGGAAAACCGTGCAATCGTTGAAGGTATCAATATGGTATCAAAGAGTACCAAGCCAAGTGCAAAGCATCCTCAGGGAGGCATTATTAAGATGGAAGCCCCAATTCACTTGTCAAACCTCAACGTTGTAGATCCAAAAACTGGTAAGGCAACTCGTGTTGGTTTCAAGAAAGTAGAGGGTAAAACAGTACGTTATTCTAAAAAATCAGGAGAAGAAATTAAGTAATGGCTACAACTCTTAAGAAACAATATGACGAAAAGATTGCTCCAGCTTTGATGAAGCAATTTAACTATAGCAGCACTATGCAGATTCCAAAGCTCGTTAAGATCGTTCTTAACGAAGGTTTGGGCGACGCTACTCAAGACAAGAAAGTCATTGAGACTGCTATCAACGAATTGACCACTATCACAGGCCAAAAGGCTGTACAAACACTTTCGAAGAAGGATATTTCTAACTTCCGTGTTCGTAAGAAAATGCCTATTGGTGCTCGCGTGACTTTGCGTCGTGATCGTATGTATGAATTCATGGAACGCTTTATCCGCATCGCTCTTCCTCGCATCCGCGACTTCAAGGGTATTGCTGGTAAGCTCGATGGTCGTGGTAACTACACTGTAGGTATCACCGAACAAATCATCTTCCCTGAAATCAATATCGACAATGTTACCAAGATGACCGGTATGAACATCACTTTCGTTACCACAGCTAAGACTGACGAAGAAGGTTATGCTCTCTTGAAAGAATTCGGTCTTCCTTTTAATAACGCTAAATAATTTTTCATAAAGTATGGCAAAAGAATCAATGAAAGCCCGTCAGGCTAAGAGAGAACGTCTCGTTGCTAAGTATGCTGCTAAGCGTGCAGCTCTCAAGGCAGCTGGCGATTACGAAGCTCTCCAGAAGCTGCCACACAACGCATCTCCAGTTCGTCTGCACAACATCTGCAAGATGAGTGGTCGTCCAAAGGGTTATATGCGTCAATTCGGTATCTCTCGTATCGATTTCCGTGAAATGGCTTCTGCAGGCTTGATTCCAGGCGTTAAGAAAGCAAGCTGGTAATCATTTATCAAACCGCAATAAACAAAAAATTAGTATTAAATATTGTTCGGGATATTCCGAATCAATTTAAAACATTTTTTAAAATGACTGATCCAATAGCAGATTATTTAACCAGATTGAGGAATGCGATCAAGGCACAACACCGTGTCGTTGAAATCCCTTCTTCAAAGCTGAAAAAAGAGATCACTAAGATTCTCTTCAATCAAGGTTACATCCTCAACTACAAGTTCGTTGAAACTGAGGATTCTCCTGTAGGTACAATCAAAATCGCGCTCAAGTACGACGCTGTCGATCACGTGAACGCTATCAAGTGCCTCACTCGCGTGTCACGTCCAGGTTTGCGTCAGTACACTGGCTACAAAGACATGCCAAGAGTTTTGAACGGTTTAGGCATCGCCATTCTTTCTACTTCTAAGGGTGTTATGACCAACAAGGAAGCTAAGGAACAAAAGATTGGTGGTGAAGTTTTATAGGAGGTATTAATTATGTCAAGAATAGGAAAATTGCCAATTCAGTTACCTGCCGGCGTAACAGTAGATTTGAAAGACAATGTATGCACCGTTAAGGGCCCTAAGGGCGAACTCTCACAATCTATCAATCCAAACATTGCTGTAGCGATTGAAGATGGTGTTCTCACAGTTACTCGTCCTGATGATTCTAAGGAATCTCGCGCTCAACACGGTCTCTATCGTGCACTCATCAATAACATGGTTGTTGGCGTAAGCACCGGATTTAAGAAAGAACTCGAAATCGTCGGCGTTGGTTACAAGGCCGAAGCTAAAGGTCAAGTTCTCCAACTTACCCTCGGTTTCTCTCACGCAATCTATTTGCAACTCCCTGCAGAAGTTAAGGTTGAAGCTAAGAGTGAACGTAATAAGAACCCTCTTATCACACTCGAATCTGCCGACAAGCAACTTCTCGGTCAAATTTGCGCAAAGATTCGTTCATTCCGCAAACCTGAACCATATAAGGGCAAGGGTATTAAGTTCGTTGGCGAAGTTATTCGTCGTAAGTCTGGTAAAACGGCAGCTGCCAAATAATAATTGATCACAGTTATGATATCAAAAACTCAAAGAAGAAATAAAATCAAAGCACGTATCCGTGGCAAAATCAGTGGCACTGCTGCTCGTCCACGTTTGTGTGTGTTCCGTAGCAACAAGCAGATCTACGCTCAAGTAATCGACGACGTTGCTGCTAATACAGTTGTTTCTGCTTCTTCAAAGGGAATCACTGAAGGAACTAAATCTGAAATCGCTGCCAAGGTTGGTGAAGCTGTGGCTAAGAAGGCCATTGAAAAAGGTATCGAAACAGTTGTTTTCGACCGTAACGGCTTCCTCTTCCATGGTAGAATCAAATCACTGGCCGATGGCGCTCGCAAAGGCGGACTTAAATTTTAAACAACATGGTAAAGAAAAATAATCGAGTTAAAGTAACTAGCGATATTGAGTTGAAAGATCGCCTCGTGGCCATCAATCGTACCACCAAGGTTACCAAGGGTGGTCGTACTTTCACCTTCGCTGCTATCGTCGTAGTTGGTGATGGCAACGGTGTGATTGGTTATGGTCTCGGTAAGGCTAATGAAGTTACCACTGCTATTGCTAAGGGCGTAGAAGTGGCTAAGAAAAACCTCATCAAGGTTCCTGTACACAAAGGTACTATTCCTCACGAACAAGTTGCAAAGTTCGGCGGTAGCCGCATTATCATGAAGCCTGCTACTACCGGTACTGGTGTTAAGGCCGGTGGTGCGATGCGTGCCGTACTTGAAAGCGTTGGTATTACCGACGTAATTTGTAAGTCTAAGGGCTCTTCTAACCCTCACAACCTCGTGAAGGCTACAATTGCAGCTCTCGGCGAAATGCGTTCACCAATGGAAATCGCTCACTATCGTGGCGTAACCTTGGACAAAGTGTTTAACGGTTAATTCTTAAGTACATCGATATGGCTAAAATTTTGATTAAGCAAGTAAAGAGCAGAATCAATCGTCCTGCTCGTCAAAAGAAGACCCTCGATGCACTGGGTCTCAAGAAATTGAATCAAGTCGTTGAGAAGGAAGCTACTCCTCAAGTCTTGGGTATGGTTAACACTGTTCGTCATCTGGTAGAAGTTACGAACGCTTAAAAACATTAATAACTATTATGGAATTAAGTAATTTACAACCCGCTGTAGGTTCAAATAAGAAAAAACGTCGTATTGGCCGCGGTCCTGGTTCAGGCAAGGGTGGTACTTCTACCCGTGGTCACAAGGGTGCTAAGTCACGTTCTGGTTATTCACAAAAGGTTGGTTTCGAAGGTGGTCAGATGCCTCTTCAACGCCGTGTTCCTAAATTCGGTTTCAAGAACATCAACCGTGTAGAATACAAGGCAGTGAACGTTTCTACCCTCGAAGAACTTGCAACTGCAAAGAATCTTGATAAGGTAACTGTTGCAGATCTTATGGCTGCTGGTCTTGTTCGCAAGAACCAACTCGTTAAGATTCTCGCTAACGGTGCTATCACCAAGAAGCTTGAAGTTGAAGCTAATGCATTCTCAAAGAAGGCTGAAGAAGTAATTGCTGCAGCCGGAGGTACAACTGCAAAAGTATAATAACTGATGAAACTCATTCAAACATTAAAAAACATCTGGAAGATTGAAGAGCTTAGAAAGCGCATCACAATCACATTCCTTTTCATACTCGTGTATCGATTTGGATGTCATGTCGTGCTTCCTGGACTCGACCCAACTGCACTTCAAAGAATGCGTGATTTCACTCAACAGAGTGGTTTGATGCAGCTCATTGATATGTTCAGTGGTGGTGCTTTCTCCCAGGCGTCTGTTTTTGCCTTGGGTATTATGCCCTACATCACAGCATCTATTGTGATCCAATTGCTCGGCATGGTTTTGCCAAGCTTCCAGAAGATGCAACGTGAAGGCGAAAGTGGCCGCATGAAGCTGAACCAATACACTCGCTACTTGACAGTGGCAATCCTTTTGGTTCAAGCTCCTGCTTATCTGCTCAACTTGAACCATCAAGTGAACGGTGCTCTCTCTCTTGGTATGTTCGACGTACTCTACCTCACAGTAGTAATGACAGCGGGCTCTATGTTCATTATGTGGCTCGGTGAAAAGATCACTGATAAGGGTATCGGTAATGGTATTTCAATGATCATTCTCGTTGGTATCATCGCTCGTTTCCCTTCTGCATTGGCCGAAGAGTTCACCAGTCGCTTAACCACTGCTCAAGGTGGTCTTGTGATGTTCTTGGTTGAAATTATCCTCTTATTCGCTGTTACTGCTGGTGCAGTGATGCTCACTCAAGGTACTCGCAAAGTGCCTGTGCAATATGCCAAGCGCATCATTGGCAACCGTCAGTACGGTGGCGCTCGTCAGTACATTCCATTGAAGGTGAATGCTGCTAATGTGATGCCAATCATCTTTGCTCAGGCATTGATGTTTATTCCTATCACACTCGCAGGTTTTAGCGCTAGTCAAAATGAAGACGGTTTCTTGGCTTCATTTGCTCGTACCTTCAGTGATATGAATGGTTTCTGGTACAACTTGGTATACTTCTTGATGATTGTTGCTTTCACATATTTCTATACTGCCATCACAGTTCGTCCAACTCAAATGGCAGAAGATATGAAGAAGAACAGCGGCTTCATTCCTGGTGTTAAGCCAGGTAAGAAAACTGCTGAATACATCGACTCAATCATGTCACGCATCACCCTTCCAGGTTCAATCTTCTTGGGTATCGTGGCTATTATGCCAGCTTTCGCTCGCTTGTTCGGTGTAAACCAGAACTTCGCACAGTTCTTCGGCGGCACATCATTGCTCATTACAGTAGGTGTTGTACTTGATACTTTACAACAAGTTGAGACTCACTTGATGATGCACCATTACGACGGCTTGATGAAGTCGGGCAAAGTCAAGGGACGCACTCAAGGTTAAATCGACGGATAGTTTAGTCAGATATAAAGATGATTTATCTTAAAACTGATGAAGAAATAGAGCTTCTGCGTGAAGCTAATCTCGTGGTGGCACGCACACTTGGCGAAATGGCCAAGTGGGTGGCCCCGGGGATTACCACTCGCCGTCTCGATCAGATTGCTGAAGAGTATATTCGCTCTCAAGGCTGCGTGCCAGGTTTCCTTGGCCTATACGGCTTTCCAGCATCGCTCTGCATCTCGGTAAATGAAACTGTAGTGCACGGCATTCCTTCCAACTATGCGCTTCAAGAAGGAGATATCGTATCTATCGACTGTGGCGCTACTACAAAAGAAGGTTTCAATGGCGACTCTTGCTACACATTCTGTGTTGGTGAAGTTCCCGATGATGTGAAAGCTCTCTTGCACACTACCAAAGAATCTCTCTATGAGGGAATCAAGCAAGCCGTTCCTGGTAAGCGTATTGGTGACATTGGTCATGCTGTTCAGGAATATTGCGAAAAGCGTGGCTACAGTGTGGTAAGAGAAATGTGTGGTCATGGAGTTGGACGCAAGCTCCACGAAGATCCAGAAGTTCCAAACTATGGACGACGTGGTACTGGTCCACTCATTAAGAATGGCATGTGTATAGCCATCGAGCCAATGATAAATCTTGGAAGCAAGAATATCGTTATCGAACGAGATGGTTGGACTACTCGCACTAAAGACCGTAAGCCATCAGCGCATTTCGAACACTCAATAGCAGTTCACAATGGTAAAGCTGATATTTTATCGTCGTTTGAATATATCAAAGAAGTGCTTGGCGAACGCTTTATTTAATTCATCAATATAATTTTAAATTACAAAAAATGGCCAAACAGACCGCTATCGAAATCGATGGAACAATCGTAGAGGCTTTGTCGAATGCAATGTTCCGCGTTGAATTCGAAAATGGGCACCAAATCACAGCCCACATCTCTGGTAAGATGCGCATGCACTACATCAAAATCCTCCCAGGCGACAAAGTGAAAGTTGAAATGTCGCCATACGATCTTTCCAAAGGTAGAATTTCTTTTAGATACAAATAAAAAACATTACTATAATGAAAGTAAGAGCCTCAATTAAAAAACGCACCCCTGACTGCAAAATCGTTCGTCGCAAGGGTCGTCTTTACGTGATTAATAAGAAAAATCCTAAGATGAAGATGCGTCAAGGATAATTTTTAGTAAATTTGCAAAAAAAATAAATTAATTATATGGCAGTACGTATAGTCGGAGTTGATCTCCCTCAAAACAAAAGAGGCGTAATCGCGCTCACCTATATCTATGGTATCGGTCGCAGCGCTGCCGCCACAATCCTCAGCAAAGCTGGTGTTAGCGAAGACACCAAGGTTAAGGATTGGACCGATGCTGAAGCAGCTAAGGTGCGTGAAGTCATCGGTGAGAACTACAAGGTAGAAGGTGACCTTCGTAGCGAAATCCAAATGAATATCAAGCGTCTCATGGATATCGGTTGCTACCGTGGTATCCGTCACCGTAACGGTCTTCCTGTTCGCGGTCAAAGCACCAAGAACAATGCCCGTACTCGTAAGGGACGTAAGAAAACAGTTGCAAACAAGAAGAAAGCTACTAAATAATTTTAAAGTATGGCAAAAAAGACAGTCGCAGCTAAGAAGAGAGTTGTTAAAGTTGACGGAGTTGGTCAACTTCACGTTCATTCTTCTTTCAACAACATTATTGTGTGTCTCGCTAACGGCGAGGGACAAGTTATTTCATGGTCTTCTGCCGGCAAGATGGGCTTCCGTGGTTCTAAAAAGAACACTCCTTACGCAGCTCAAATGGCCGCTCAAGATTGTGCAAAGGTTGCTTACGATCTTGGCCTCCGCAAGGTTAAGGCTTATGTTAAGGGTCCAGGCAACGGTCGTGAATCCGCTATCCGCACCATCCACGGTGCTGGCATTGCAGTAACAGAGATTATCGACGTTACTCCACTTCCACATAACGGATGTCGTCCTCCTAAGAGAAGAAGAGTTTAATATTTAGTTTTTTAGTTTTAAACTCTGTAAATCAATTTCATTTATTTTTTCGCGAATCTCTGTCAGTGAATAGATTGCATTTTATTTAACAACCTCTCTGCAATCGCGGCTGCACTGAAGCGATTCATAAACAAACTTTAATTATTTAAAAAATGGCTAGATATACCGGTCCAAAATCAAAAATTGCCCGCAAATTGGGCGAAGCAATCTTCGGTGAAGATAAAGTTCTTGCTCGTAAGAACTATGCTCCGGGCCAGCACGGCGCCAACAAGAGAAGAAAACTCTCTGAGTATGGTACTCAGCTTCGCGAAAAACAAAAGGCTAAATACACTTATGGTGTACTCGAACGTCAGTTCCGTAACCTTTTCAAGAAAGCTTCTTCTCTCAAGGGTGTAACTGGTGAGGTTCTTCTCCAATTACTTGAGTCTCGTCTCGACAACGTAGTTTACCGTCTTGGTATCGCTCCTACTCGTGCAGCTGCACGTCAGTTGGTGCTCCACCGTCACATCACTGTTAACGGTCAAGTAGTAAACATCGCTTCTTATCAGGTAGTTCCTGGTGAAGTTGTTGCCGTTCGCGAAAAATCTAAATCACTTGAAGTGATCCAAGACTGCCTTGCAGGTTTCAACCACAGCAAGTATCCTTGGATTGAATGGGACGAAAGTGTAAAGGGTGGTAAGATGCTCAATCTTCCACAACGCGAAGATATCCCTGAAAATATC
Source organism: Muribaculaceae bacterium (assembly GCA_024400895.1). Lineage (GTDB taxonomy): Bacteria > Bacteroidota > Bacteroidia > Bacteroidales > Muribaculaceae > Sodaliphilus. The sequence continues at coordinate 14,386 of JAKSMA010000013.1, forward strand.
AAGGAACAGTTAATCGTTGAATTGTATTCTAAACAGTAAAATTTAACATCCATGGCTATTTTAGCATTTCAGAAACCAGACAAAGTATTGATGCTGGAAGCCGACAACACCTTCGGCAAATTCGAGTTCCGTCCATTGGAACCGGGTTATGGTGTTACCATCGGCAATGCGTTGCGTCGTATTCTTCTCGCTTCGCTTGAAGGTTACGCTATCTGCAATATTCGCATTGATGGTGTGAAACACGAATTCGCCACTATCCCAGGCGTAAAGGAAGACGTTACCAACGTTATTCTCAACCTTAAGAAGGTTCGTCTTAAAAGAGTGGTAGAAGACACCGAATTTGAAAAGGCTACCATCAAGGTTTCGGGCCAGGATGTGTTTAAAGCTGGTGACATCGGTAAGGTTCTCAATGGCTTCGAAGTTCTCAATCCAGAACTTGTGATTTGCCACATGGATCCAAGCACAAGTTTCCAGATTGACCTTAACATTAATAAGGGTCGTGGTTATGTACCTGCAGACGAAAATCGCAATGCTAACGACACTATTGATACTATCGCTATCGATTCTATCTACACTCCTATTATCAATGTTAAGTATACTGTAGACAATTACCGTGTCGAGCAGAAAACCGACTACGAGAAACTGACACTCGAAATTACAACCGACGGCTCAATTCAGCCAAAGGAAGCGCTTAAGGAAGCTGCAAAGATTCTTATTCAACACTTCATGCTCTTCTCTGACGAGAAAATTGCTCTCGATGCAGCAGAAAATGAGGGTAACGAAGAATTTGATGAAGAAGTTCTCCACATGCGTCAACTTCTCAAGACCAAGTTGGTGGACATGGACCTCAGTGTTCGTGCTCTCAACTGCTTGAAGTCAGCTGAAGTTGAAACACTTTCTGAGCTTGTAGTCTTCAACAAGACCGACTTGCTCAAATTCCGTAATTTCGGTAAAAAGTCCTTGTTAGAACTTGAAGATCTCCTGGCTAACCTGGGTCTTTCCTTTGGCATGGACATTTCTAAGTACAAATTAGATAAAGAGTAATAAACGATGAGACATAATAAAAAATTCAATCACTTAGGCCGTACGAAAAGCCATCGTGAAGCCCTTTTGGCTAACATGACTATTTCATTGATTCTCCACAAGAGAATCTTCACCACCTTGGCTAAGGCAAAAGCTCTTCGCGTTTACGCTGAGCCTATTATCAACAGAGCAAAGAAAGACGATACTGCCTCTCGCCGCGTTGTTTTCAGCTATCTTCAAAGCAAGGAAGCTGTGAACGAATTGTTCACTAACATTTCTCAAAAGATTGCTGATCGTCCAGGTGGATACACTCGTATTTTGAAACTTGGCAACCGCCTTGGCGATAACGCTAAGACTTGCTTCATTGAACTCGTTGACTACAACGAAGCAATGCTCGCCGACAAGAAGAAAGCAACCAAGAAGACTACCCGTCGTAGTGGTAAGAAGGCTGCTCCTAAGGCTGAAGCTGCTCCAGTTGAAGAAGCTGCTGCTGAGTAATTCTTCGATTTTCATTAAGGGCTTGTCCCTCTTAATGATAAAATCAAATGCATCCGCTCATCTCTATGATGGGCGGATGTTTTTTTCTAATCCACTGTGTCGAATACAACGGATACGAAATATTCACCTTGTAAATGTGTATCGCCGTTGATATAATCCATAAGGTTTACATGAATTCCTTTTTCTTCTTCATCTCGAGATTGATAGTCGTAATAGTATTGTATTTATTCGTGTAATCTAACAGTTCCTCAGTGCTCATATATATATGGTCGGAAATCTTCTCTGTAGGGCCTTGGTCACTGCATATTAATACTTTTTTGCATCCAAATAGTCTTGCTGGTTCTATATATTCCTTTCTTTTATTAAGAAGCCACTCTCTGCGGGTTTCCTTTTCGTGGAATGCTTTTTCCCATCCAAAATATCTTACTTCTGGATTGATATCCAGATATACATTTTCTTTAAATATCTGATAGGATATTTCTTCATTATTTAATGTGTATATCGGGTATATATTGGCTTCAAAATCGCTCATAAGATCATTGAATCTTATTTTAGTCTCTTTTGAGTCGAATTTTAATGTGAAAATTTTATCTCTTAATTTTGATTTTAATTCTTTTTGTTGAAAATACAGAATCTCTACCTGTGTTTCCGTTTTATATGCTTTATTAGAAATTATCTCGATTATTGAATATTTTACACGTTTTTTTAGTGAAATTATATGTTTTTTTTCATCATATTTAAATTCTTCCCAGGCAACTACTTTAATGTTTGTTTTTAGGCGTTTTGACAATTCGAGTCCCGTGGCATGAATATCATGCACTGGAATATCGTGTTTTAGACCAAAATGAATTATATCCCATCCCATGATTTGAAATTTTAAAATTATAATAGAATTTTGATTTAACCGTGCAAAAATAAATCGAGATTGTCTCAATTTGTGGGACAACCTCGATAAATTATCTGGTTTTGGAATTTTATTTATGAATAAAAGAAAGAACTGTTACTGGTAGTGTGGGTTTATTCGTTTGGGGTTAGGGTGAAGGAGACTACATTCTGGTGGAATGTGTAGGAGTAGGTGATATCTTTTGCTAATGCTTGGATTACCTCGAGGCCAAGTCCACCTTCAATTCTGTCTTCAATGTTTGCTGTTACTTTTGATGGCTCTGTAGGGTTGTATGGAGCTCCATCATCGTGCAACACAAATTTTATTTTTCCGTCGGTTGCTGCTACGCGTATGTCGACATGAGATGCTTTTCCGTGTTTAATGGAATTTTGCGCGAGCTCATCAACTGTCAGAGTGGTTTGAACAGCATCTGCGATGTTTGTTCCACATTCATTGGTCAAGAAGTTTTGCAGTTCCTCCATTGTAGAGTCAAGTTCTCGTATACTTGCCGATACTGTGGTGTCAAATATATGGTCAGCCGTCTTTTTAGGCACGAGGAAAAATACTGATGTAGTTTTGTCGTTTATCCATTTATAGACGACGTAAGGCAATAATCCTGCCACTACGAGCATCTGTCCAATGAAGAATCCCCACCATGGTGCAATGCCGCAATCGTGTTGGCACATGATGCGGAACATAATCATAGGAAGCAAGGGCTGTGCTGTGGAAATAAACATTGCCAGCGACTTGTGACCATAAATTTGATATATCGGAATGAGGATGAATACAAAGCTTTGAGCCGCAATATTTAGTGCAAATATCGGTATACCCACTCCTGCAATATTAAAGGCTTCAGCGTGGCTTACAGCATTCACACCAAAAATATTTGCGATTGTGCCTGGCATGAAAATCAAGAATGCACAGTATGCAGCCATGCTAATGAGCATGAAGCGATAAGCGTGCTTAATGACCATCAATACACCTGCATTGTCGTCGGAGCCTTTCAGCACTGTAGCCACAGGATTAAATGCCGACATAGTGCCAGAAAGGATAATCATAGAGAATCCGAGAAGATTGTTGCAAATGGCCATCACTTCCATACCCTGATTGCCGAGGAATGTGATAGCTGCGTCGTTGCTACCGGTCATGCGCACGGCAATGAGAGCTGTGGAAATGCCGATAGGAATGCCCATTACAAAAATCTTTCCTAAAAGCTTCCCGCTGAATGAAGGAATGCGGAATTGCAGGGTATCGGATTTGCGGAAATGTAACAAAAGTATACCACAAGCCACAATGTAGGAAAGGTTTGACGACCAAGCTGCACCTTCAACATCCCATTTGAAAAAGTAGATAAAAATGTATCCAAGCACCACATGCGAAATTTCTGAGGCCACAGTGGCTGTTGTAACTAATTTGGGCTCACCATCGACCGCCACATATTGCATGAGGGCTATCATCATAGTGTAGGGGATTGCTCCAAGCAACAGCACATTGAGATAACGAGCTGTGTATTCGCGCATGTTTCCACCCTCAGAGCAAAGGAGATCGGTGAGAGAGTCGAATCCAACCACAGTGAAGAGCATTGCCACTATACCAAGCACTGCAATAGCAATTATTGTGGTAGAGAATATTCTGTTGGCTTGTTTGCGATCCTGATTGCCGATAGCCATTCCGGCAAGCATAGCGCCACCTTGAATAAATAGCGAGGCGATGGCAAACAGAATCTGTGCCACTGGTTTTGTGATATTTACACCCGCCATTGCCTCAGGACTGATGAAATGGCTGAGCATCAAGGCATCAATCAGTTGTCCCGCCTGAGTGCCGAGCACTGTCAGCACCGAGGCAAGAAGGAAACTGTTGAATGCTTTATTTACGAGCTTATCGTTACGCATATCGAAATAATTTTTCTGTATCAATGATTAGAGATCAAAGAAATCAAGGCCAGCGAGTGATTTGATGAATCGCTCTACATAGTCCCACGAGGTGTAAGGCCAAGAGAAGCCGAGTCGGTGGAGCACTTGTGTGGTGAATTGGTTGTCGTAGTCGATATATTCCACTTTTGTGCCAGCACTGCCTGCGTATGCCATCAGTGGGCGTAGGCGGAGCACTTTGCTGCTTTCATTGCTTGCCTCGAGAAGAATATTCTTCAGTTCATCTTCTTCCACAGCCTTAATCTCGTTGATGTTCCTCATTCCCTTGAGCACATCGCCCATAGGCAGGCGGTGATTGTTGGTTGGATGGAACACGATATTCTCCTTCGGAGTGGTGGCAAGAAGTAGAATTGCACGACTCACTTCATCAATAGGCGAGAACTCGCACATCTGATCGAGAGAGGCAAACGAGCAAGCACCCAGTGTTTGGTAGGCACGGAGTGTGGCCATGAAGTTGTTTGATTGGAAGTTCATTTGGAACTCGCCATCGGTGTTGCGTGCCGAAAGGTTGCCCACACGCATGATTTTTGCCGATAAGCCGTGGTGTTCTATTGCTTCCAGAATGATTTGCTCTGCCACATATTTAGAGTGGGCATATTGGTTGTCGAGCACTTGACCGAAGTCGAGCTGTTGTTCAGACAGTTTGACATCACCTGCTGGAATGCCATTGATCTTATGACCAGCCACACTGATAGTCGACACGTGAACTAATCTTGAATCGCTTTCCACACACCATTGAATGAGGTTGCGAACAGAATTCACATTCACTTCTTCAATATCGTTGCCTGTGGAGAAGTGCTTCACATTTGCAAGACAGTTGATGACTGTGAGATTGCGATATTCCAACTTCATCAGAGAATTGATGTCCATTACATTCGTTTCAACGATAATCAAACGATTGTTCAGCAATTCTTCGAATGACTGTTCAAAGTAGTAATAGAGCATAGTCATCAGGCGTTCTTCAGCTTTCACACCGTCTTTGCCGCGGATTGGACAATAAACCTTCACGTCATACTCTGTGAGCAGATGATAGAGGATGTGGATGCCCAAATAGCCAGTGGCACCTGTGAGCAGCACATCGCCAATCTCCATTCGTTCGCTACTACGGAAATTGTCGAGGGTGTTTTGGGCAAGCACTGGAGTGAATGTGTTGACTGATGCAACAGGGAATTCCTCTTTTGCCTTTTCTTCTTCAGCTGGATCGGCACCGGTGAAGATTGCCAGGTCGCGAGGTGTTGGGTTGGCAAACACATCTTGGAATGCCACCTTATAGCCCAGCTTTGTGGCTTCAATCACCACTTTGATAACTACAAGTGAAGTGCCGCCGAGCTC
>JAKSMA010000130.1 GCA_024400895.1 Muribaculaceae bacterium
AGCACTTGAGCACTATGCAACCTGGCGTGAACATCATTCGCTTTAGCGACGGCACCACCGCCAAAGTGATGAAGTAGGCGTTATTACTATTCAGAAATTTTTCAATCAAAAAAAACAATTGATATGAAACGGACATTTTTTACTATAGCGGCTATGTGCTGCGCGGTTTTAGGGTTTGCTCAGAATCCAAAAGCCACCAAAATTGAATACGAATCAGGAAAGGTTATGTATTTCGAAATAGATGCTGCCACGCATACGGCTGCTGTGACATGGAACAACAAAGTGAACTATGAATATGCTCCAACTCCCGAATACACTGGCGATATCAAAATTCCTGCAACAGTGACCTATGGTGGTGAAAACTATGCCGTTACGGCGATTGGGAATTATGCATTCAATGTTTGCGACAAGTTGACCTCTGTCACAATTCCTTCATCGGTAAAGCGCATTGGTGAATTGGCTTTCAATCAGGCTACAGCACTCACGAGCGTAGGGTTTGAATCCGAATCACAATTGGAGGTGATTGAGAAAATTGCATTTTTCAACACCGCTCTGCCAAGCATTCAACTCCCGGCTTCACTAAAGGTGATAGGCTCATATTCTTTCGGCTCTTGTACAAAAATGACCGAAGTCACTTTCCCTGCCAATTCTGCACTTGATTCAATACAGGATGGCGCATTCTCTGCAACAAAATTAACATCATTCACGGTTCCTGCATCGCTGAGGTTTATCGGCTCAATGGTTTTCCAGAACACCAGCGACCTTAAGAACTTCACCTTTGCCGACATCGAGCACTCCCAGCTGGAGTGTATCGCAGAACTTGCATTCAACGTTTCCGGTATCACCGCCATTGAATTGCCATCGGCGTTGAAGAAAATTGAAGATGGCGCATTCTATGCCAGTGAATTGGCTACTGTGAATTTCCGCGACAATTCGCAATTAGAAACCATTGAAAGAACGGCGTTTTGGGGCACAAATTTGTCGACGGTCAATATTCCTTCTACTGTAAAAATCGTGGGCAAAGAGGCTTTTGCAAGTTGTGGCAAACTGAATACGGTTTACAATTATTCTGAAAATGTGGCGGGCTTTGATGCTACTGCTTTCAATGATTGCGGCGCCGAAATCACCATGTGTGTTCCGTTCAAACCTTATGAGCAATTTAAGGCGCTGTATCCCGAAATCCGCATGGTGGTAGATCTTGAAGTTTACAGGAAGGGTGCCCTTGAAAGCATTGCTGAAGAAATGAAGACTCCCAACACAATTTCTGATGCCGATATGGAAAGAATCGAAATTTATATCGCAACCATTCAGAGCACTCGCAACTTCTACACAGCTTACTCATCTTACAATGCCGCGATGTCGATCATCAATAAGCAGAAAGAAATTGAGGAAACGCTTGCCAGAATTCTCGGGTCGTTGGGCACTAAGCAAGAAGGTACTGCAGTGAGATTGACCGGCAGCGACGGCAAGTCGTTTATCTTCTATGCTCCCGCCAGCGTTGAATATATTAAAGTAAAACAGTGAAATCCTACATCACTATGAAAAAGTCAATAATTATCTTCGGAGTCTTGTGCTTTGGACTGGTGAGCGGCGCACGAAATGCTGTTGCGACCGATGCGGTTCTGGTTGCGGGCACGAAGTCGGGCAAGGCGGTAGATGAAAGTTTCCTTTGTGAAACCGATACTATGAAGGTGACCTTTGATGCCGATGGCAATCCCGTGCTCGCCCTTGCCGATGGCTCAGAGCGCAGATATGAAATAGCTGTGAGCGACACTCTTCGCATCGACCCAAGCAAGGCATATAAGTTGCATGGATTTCTTGAGGCAAGCGAAGGGAAAAACTATAGCACATTTTTCTCTTCTGAGAGTGCTTGGAGAGTGCCGGAAGCTGGAGTCACTGCATGCGCAGCGCGTGTTGCCCGCATTGATGCCGACGGCATTGGGTATTTGAAACTCACTGCTCTCACTGGCAATGGCAATAGAATAATCCATCAAGGTGAACCTGTGATTATTGAATCAGACGAAAGTGAAGTGATACTTTTGCCATCGGTCAACAAGCAACCTGCCACCGTAGAAAGCCAGTTGAGTGGCACCGATGAAATGATTGAGTGCGACCCTGCCTCGAATTACGCCTTCGACCAACACCAAATGTTGGGCATCGGTTTCTTCCCAAGCGGGAACGTGGCATCCAATAGTGCCTATCTCTCTTTCGACTCGCCACAATCTGCCAGCATGTTTAAAATCACACACGAAGTGCCTACTGGCATCAAGGACATTCCAGTAGGTGAGCGCGAAGTGAAAGCCATCTACAATGTGGCTGGCCAGCAGTTGAGCAAGATGCAGCCAGGCGTGAACATCATCCTCTTTACCGACGGCACCACCGCCAAAGTGATGAGATAGGCGAGAAGCAGACATTGCCAAATAAAATGGCTTCATCATAATTAGGAAAATGAGCCGAATTGCGTGGAAGCGATTCGGCTCATTCTTTTTTTTGCCTGTTATAATTGCCCCGTTTTGTCAAGTATTTTTTTTGAAAAATATTTTTTCAAGAGAAAAAAAGCGATTTTGCGTTTATAAAAACGTTCGAATTGCCCCGAAAATATAGGTTTGCGATTGTTTCTATAAAAAGTTATAAATTTTTTATCCGCTTTTATAAAAAAACGGGTGATGGTGACGCCGAACTTTGCAGCACGAAAACAAATCAAGCGATAATTAATCGAAAAATGTATAACATATTAAAATTTACAATTATGAAAAAGATTTTTGCAGTAGCAGTTTTGGCTATCATCTCAACAATGTCATTGTTTGCACAGAATGAACAACGCGAACCTGGTTTATATAATGTTGATGGAGAAATGTACACAAAGTTGACATATATTACAGGCAGCACAAAGACCTCAGGCTTCTCACTCGGTACACTGCTTGATATTGGCAAGCAAAAGAAGTCGTATAAGGGTGCAACCAGCGACACACAATGCAAGACGCAAACTTTTGTTATGGTAATTGACCTGGAAAAGACAGCCATCAAGCAAACATATAAAACCTTTGATGTGTTTGTGAAGAGCATGTCTCCTGAAAACATGGTTCTCGTTCCTCTTGAAGTGGCTAAAAAGAATCGTGAATACAAGGAAGGAACAAGAATCAATGGCTTTAAAACAAAGGACAACAAGACCATTGGCTTTGAATGGCAACGCATTTCCGACAATGCCTTTGCCATCACCACCGACCTTCCTGCCGGCGAATATGCATTCGTTTTCAAGATGGCACAGCATGGTGTTTATGACTTCGACAATATTTTCGACTTCACTATCGTGGCTGAATAAAGTGCGTGAAATTTACCGACGGTGATTAGCCCTCCGGCAATGTGAGCAACTGATGCTTCATGCCGGAGGGCTAATTATTTTGATTTGATTGTGGGCTTATTCGGATTCTGTGTCGTGCTCTTTCTTGAGCCATTCAATGAGCTCTTCAATTTTTTCTTGGTCGACGTGCCCTTTGGTGATAAAACTTGACATGAAAGTATAGAACATGTTTCTATTACGCCTTTCTCTGGCCTTAAGCTTTTGAATTTGCTTTTTTGAAGTGGCAATATTCAATAAAAGTTTTGTTTGGTCGTCAGATAGTTCATCAATCGCTTTTTGCAGATCGCCGGAGATGCTCAATAGCGCTATCTTGCAATTATATACGGTTCTTAAATTTGTATATTCTTTTAAGCGTTTTTCTGACTCTGCAATAAGCTTGTTATACCGTTTCTTTAGTTCCTCGATGCCCGAATCGTCGGTAATTTCCGACATTTCAGCTTCGAGGTCCTCAACACGGTATCTCAAATCTTGGTTTTCCCTTTCTAATGAGTGACGGTATGCCTTCTGTTCTTCATCATATTTTTTGTAGGCTTCAACTATTTTGCTCAGCTGATAAATTTTTTTGTCTTTTTCATCAAATAAATCTGCGTTTAACATATGCATATAGTATTATGATTTTAGTGATACTACAAAGTTAGTCATTAAATTTGATTTGTGCACACATTGTTCTGAATTTTTGCAATGTGAAATGGATTGGTGACGGCGCTGCCGTTTTGGGTGAAAAAATCAACCAGTTTTTTTCTACAGGGTGGGTTTTGGCTTGCGTTCAAAAACATTTTTGTAACTTTGCAGTCGGCTGGGCAAATGATTTGCCCGCACAAACTGTGAATTATGGCTGACTCTCTGAAAGATAAGACGGCAAAAAATCTATTTTGGAGTGCGATGAACAATGGCACCATGCAAGTGCTCAATTTGCTCATCGGCATCTTCCTTGGGCGTTTGCTCTCGCCGGGCGAATATGGCTTGGTGGGGGTGCTCACCATATTCACGCTCATCGCCGGCAATCTGCAGAGTAGCGGTTTCACGCAGGGGCTTATCAATCTGAAGAATCCCACTGCCCGCGACTATAATTCGGTGTTCTGGTTCAATATCCTTGCCAGTTTCTTCATTTATGGCGTGCTCTTCTTCTGCGCGCCTCTCATTGCCGACTTCTTTCATCAGCCAGCCCTCGTGGATTTGTCAAGATTTGTGTTCTTGGGCTTTGTGATTTCGTCGTTCGGTATTGCTCATGCCGCCTACATGAACAAAAATCTGATGAATCGTCAGCAGGCGTTTATCAATTGTTTGGCGTTGGCCATTTCTGGCGTTTCGGGCATCACTTTGGCTTTCAATGGCTATTCTTACTGGAGCCTTGCGTGGCAACAGATTATCTACATCACTGTGCTCAACATTGGGCGCTACTATGTGGTGCAGTGGCGTCCGTCGCTGAACATAGATTTCGGGCCAGTGCGCCAGATGTTCAATTTCAGTGTAAAGATTCTGTTTACCAATATTATCAACACGCTGAGCAGCAACATTCTCACATTCATTTTCGGACGCTATTTTCCCATTAAGCAGGTGGGCAACTTTACACAGGCGTATAAGTGGAACACGATGGCTAACTCTTTCGTGGCCAATACGCTGTGGCAAGTGGTGCAGACTGTGCTTGTGGCTGCGGGCGATGAAAAGGATCGCCTTTGCCGTGTCTACCGGAAGATGATGCGTTTCACGGCGTTCATGTCGTTCCCGTTGATGTTTGGCCTGGCTTTGGTGGCTGAGGAATTCATTCTTTGCACCATTGGCGACGAGTGGGTGGGGAGTATTCCGTTGCTGCGCATCCTGTGTGTGGCTGGTGCTTTTGTGCCATTCTACACCATGTATCAGAATTTGGCCATCAGCCGAGGCCGAAGCGACCTCTATCTGTGGTGCAATGTGGCGCAAATCGTGCTTCAGGTGGCGGTGATTTTCGCATTCAAGTCGATGGGCTTGACCGTGATGGTGATTGCCTACTCGGTGTTTATCGTTTTGTGGCTGTTGGCTTGGCAAGTGGTGGCAAAGCACCTGATAGGCCTGCGCATGTTCGACACACTGCTCGATGTGGTGCCCTTTATGCTGATTTCGGCAGGCGTGATGGTTGCAACCTACTTCAGCACCTTCTGGATTTCAAACCATGTAATTGTGCTGGTGGCGCGCATCGTGGTGGCAGCAGTGCTCTACATTGCCGCGATGAAATTGCTGAAAGCTGAGATGATGAACGAGTGCCTCTCTTACCTCAAGAAAAAACGCTAATCCATTCTTTATAGATACGGCGAACAGCCAAATACACGAAATTGCTGAAGCCCAGTGGCAAATGGCGGTTTCGCAGTAAGGTGTTGCACATGCGTGGCACCAGACCCTTCACCTTCACTGGGCAGAGTTCGTCGAGGTTGCGGAAGTGGCCTTCGTAACGGCGGGCATGGCGCACCATCGCCAGCATAGCCATCTGCAGTGCTGTGTGGTAAGTGCCAGTGGTGTCGTGCTGGGTGAAATATTCGTTCACCAGCGCATGCGCGCGATAGAACGAGCGGTTGTGCTTTTCGTTGATGCTGTGAGTGTAGGAAGTGGCGTTGTCGTCGCGATAGGCATACACCGCCTCATCAATATATTCGCGGCGTGCACCGAGGAGCAGGCGAGGTACCACCACATAGTCTTCACCATAATTGACGCCCTCTACCGAATTGATACCCCCTTCGGTGAAAAGCGAGTGGCGATACATTCGTCCCCAGATGCGGTTGAACACGATGTTTTGGCAAAGCATCAATTTCAGATAGGTCTCCTTCTTGCCGTGAAAAGGAGGAATGAGAGCGCTTTCGTTGCCGTCGCTCACGGTCACATAGCCGCCGTCCACCACATCAGCACCGGTTTCTTCCATCTTCGCGCACAGGTGCTCCACGGCTTGCGGCATCAGATAGTCGTCGCTGTCGACATGCATCACATAGTGGCCGGTGGCAGCCTCGGTGGCAGTGTGGCGTGCAGCACCGAGCCCACGATTCACATCGTGTGTGATGATACGCACCTGGCTTTCGCGCTGTGGAAAGCGGGCGATGGTGGCGCGCAGCACCTCAATGCTTCGGTCGGGCGAGCAGTCGTCCACGAAGATATATTCAATATCCTCGTATGATTGGCAGAAAAGTGATTCTGCGCACTTCTCGATGTATTTTTCCACGCCGTAAACCGGCACTAAAATCGAAACTCTCATCATAAAAAATCGGTAGCTAAGAGAGCGATACCGCAATAATTTGATTTACAATGTAAAATTAAGAATTTTGCTTGGTTTACCCAATTTTTATCAGTGAAATTGGGAGAGTATACCAAATTTTTTTTTGATGAATCACGAGAGTATACCAAAATTTGGAGCGAAAACATGGCATCAGTCAAAACCTGACGGAAACGAAAAACAAAAAAACCAAAAAAACACCTTGCCGAGGATGGGTGCTGTCGCCCCTGATGGTATGCGCGCACGATTTTCCGGACACTGTCTGGAAATTTGGATAGTACACGTAGAATTTTCTCATTGC
>JAKSMA010000131.1 GCA_024400895.1 Muribaculaceae bacterium
CTGTAGAAAGCAAGAGGCCGATCATCAACACAATTGCCAGTGTCAGGAAGATCAGGCAGACCCACTTCCTTAGGTTCGTCGCGAAGACCGATGAACACGAAGATAGCAGTTACCACTGCCAAGCAAGCAGGAGCATAGAAGCACCACTTCCAAGCGCCGATGTGAGCCGCATAGGTTGCAGCTTGTTCCAAAGCCTTAGCTTCTTCCACACCATTTGCGGTAAGGTTCTTGATAATAGTATTGGTAACACCACCGTCGGTACTCATGTCGGTACCCATAGTGCCCATGATGTAACCACAAGCCACTACTGCGAGAGCTGCACCAATTGAGTGAGAGCAGTTCCAGATACTCATCTTGGTAGCCAACTGACTTGGGTGAATCCAGTGAGGAAGGATACGTGCACATGGAGGATAACCAAAACCTTGGAAGTATTGGTTGATGATGATAGTCACACCCATCACCATGATGAACATGTTCACGAAGTCGGGACCTTCATTCACACCAGTGAACAAGGCGCTCAAGTTAGCACCGTAACCAAAAAGGAAGTTTGACAACGCGCAGAGCATCAAACCTGCCGCCATTACGATACGTCCTTTCACACGGTCAACGAGGTAACCGTTAATGAAGCGAGAGAAACCATAAACCAGTGAGCCGGCGAAGATAATCCAACCGAAGCTCTTGTTTGTAACACCGTATTCAGCGGTGATACCTGGCATGGCTACAGACATGTTCTTGCGAACAAAATAGAATACAGCATAGCCAATCATCGTAACGAGGATGATGCGCCATTGCCAATTCAGGAATTTTTTCCTGTCTTTGCCTAAAGAGGCATAAACATCATTTGCCATAGTTGTTATTTTTTATTTAGAGTTTTTGATTTTCAGTAGCTCAATTAATCCTTTTTGAGGTTTTTCTTCTCTTCGCCATAAGTGAAGGCCATCAGCAATACTGAGAGACCGCAAGCAGCAAGAAGAAGGATGAAAGTGAGATCCATATTTTCCTTTGGAACCAAACCGAGCACAGTGTTAGCCAAAATTGCAGTACCGAAGAAATAACCGAAGAAACCAGTCAAACCAGCTGCAGTACCAGCCGCATTCTTTGGCACAAGTTCAAGAGCTTGCACACCAATCAGCATCACAGGACCATAGATAAAGAAACCGATACCTACGAGACCAACGAGGTTGAGAGTGATGTTTGAACCAGAGAACCAGTAAACCACAATGAAGATAGCCACGAGTGCCATGAAGAGGATAGTAGGCATTGCACGTTGGCCCTTGAACAATTTATCGCTCACCCAACCGCAGATGATTGTGCCAGGAATTGCAGCATATTCAAATGCGAAATATGCCCAACCCGCATCTTCAAGGCTGATACCCTTGTCGGTAAGGATTGTTGGAGCCCAGTCGAGAGCACCGTAGCGAACCATGTAAACGAAAGCATTAGCCAAAGCCACAAACCACAAAAGCTTGTTGTTGAGCACGTGCTTGAAGAGAATTTCTTTAGTAGAAATCACTTCTTCACTCTTTTCTGTATAGTTCTTTGGATAATCGTTACGCCATTTTTCTACAGTTGGCAGACCGCAGCTACGAGGATTGTCGCGGAGCAAGCAGTAAGCCAAAACAGCTACAAACATTGCCACTGCTGCAGGGAAGATAAATGTACCTGCGAGGAAGTAGAGGCTCTTGTCGGCGCCGAAGAACCAGCTACCGAACCACATGGCGCCATAAGTGGCCATAGGGCCAACCAAACCGCCACCCACATTGTGAGCGCAGTTCCAGAAACTCATCCATATACCGCGTTCGCTCTGTGAGAACCACTGAGTCATCACACGACCGCAAGGAGGCCAACCCATACCGTTGAACCAACCCACCAAGAAGTTGAGCACACCCATCAAAAGGATTGCCCAAGTTTTGTTGCCTGGATTGTGAGCAATGTCAAGACCTGCAATAGGCACCATCATAAAGGCCATAGCCAAAGCAGAAAGTACGAGGCCGAGAGGCAAGAAGCGACGAGCGTTTGAACGGTCGCTCACTGTAGCCATAACGAATTTCGCGAATGCGTAAGCCACAGCATTCATTGCCAAAACCACACCAAGGTCGCCCTTTGTGATAGCGCCATTAGTGAGCTCGGTAATTGAAGGAATTGCCATTGAGAGGTTCTTTCTCACAATGTAGAAAGCAGCATAGCCAATGAAGGCACCAGAAAAGACTTGCCAACGCAGTGCGCGATATTTCGCATCTGCTTCAGGGCCTGTCTGTTCAGGCTTCGCTGCTGGAGGAGCTAAAAAACTTGCCATAATTGATTTTTAATTTTTTATCTTTTATTATTAATATATTTTATTATTCAAAAAAGGTAATCAAGCGAATTCATCAACCTTGATTTTGTAATAGGAAAAAATAAAAAAGTCGGCACTACAGCATCACGCGCGATGCCGACCTTGTATTACAAAATTAATTAATTATGAATTCAATTTGATTGTTTCTTCCACATCGAGTGCATCAGCGAGAATGCAAATTGGGTTTTCTACTGGCACGCCTGTAGACATTTCAATTTGCCACTTGCAAGTTTCGCAGTCGGTCGACACGCAATCAGGAGCCAAATCCTTGATTTGCTTGAACAGACCTGCGCCGATGGCTTGCGAAGTTTCGTAGTTTTCACGCTTGAAGCCGTAGGTGCCAGAGATACCGCAGCATTGCGAATCGAGCATGGTGAATTCCACACCAGGAATCATCTTCAGCAATTCGGTGCTGTAGAACACCCAACCCATGCGTTCCATGTGGCAAGCGCTGTGGTAAGCCACACGCTTCTTGTAGTCGCTGCGGAATGCAAGCTTGATTTTTCCTTCATCGAGCAGATGATAGAGGAAACGGGTGGCGAGGGTCATGCTTTCGCGCACATCTCCAGCCTCTAAGCCGAGGATATGTTCGTATTCGTCGCGGATAGTGAAGCAGCAGGTAGAACTTGTGGCAAGTGTCACTCTGCCCTCTTCCTTAGCCTTACGGATTGAATCGATGTTAATGTTGCCATGCTTCTTTGCTTGGTCGTACAGACCGTTTGCAATCTTGGCCACGCCACAGCATTTTTCCTTTTCAAGAAGTTGCACGCCATAGCCCACAGCATTCATAATCTTCACGAGGTCTTGACCAAGTTTTGGGAAGTTGTAGTTCACATAGCAGCCGTGGAAGTAGCTCACTTGCTTGTCGTATTGAGCCTGTTGAGCCTTTGCATTGCGCTTATACCATGTTTCGAAACGCTTCGAGCTGTAAGCTGGGAATTGGCGATGCTTGTCCACACCGATGGTAGAGTGCATCACACTCTTGGTGAGGCCCATTGCCAAAGTCATATTTACGATTGGCGCAAAGCGGTTGGCCATAGTGCCCACGAAGTCGGTGCTTGCGAGAATGCGGTCGCGAAGACTTGGCTTGTGGGTGCTGTATTTCATACGGGCAGCTTGAATGATGTCGCCCACTTTCACATTTTGAGGACAAGCCACCTCGCAGCGCTTGCAGTTCAAGCACTTTTTGAGGTTTTCATCGAAGAACACGGGATTCTTCAGGCGATAACGCTCGCCATCAGGACCGGCCTGCTTAGGTCCGGGATATGCTGGATTTACTGCCGACACTGGGCAATATACAGTACAAACTGAGCATTTCAAACATTGCTCAAAATTGAAAACGCTTTCGCTATTGATTTGTAAGTCTGCCATATCGGTTGATTATTTTAAAATATTTTTCACTGCCTGCAATGCGGTAAGCATCGAAACGCCTGTTCCGTCGGCCATCTTCACACGGTTGTGACCGCTGAGCACCGAACCCACAGCATAGCAGTTGTTAATTACTTTACCATCTTTCTTCACATGGAGCTCGCCATCGGTAGCCACACCGAATTCCATGTAAGGCTGGGCTTCAAAGGCGTTGTATTTCACCCATTGACCATGTTCGTCAGCAGCATCCACATCAAGGCCGAGCACAGCTTCTGTCACAGCTTCATAGTTGCTGGTAAGACCACCGCTCACGAAAGAGCCACTGGCAAGGATGAAGTTGTCGGCTTTGAGGCAAGTTTCGGTCAAGTTTTCAGTAGTGATGCACTTAAGAGTGCCATTTTCAATCACACCACCAGTAGCCTTGTCGCCAGTGAGGTGCACGCCACCACCTGCAATAAAGCGCTTGCGAAGCAAGTTCTGTACGCGAACGCCAGGAACCGATGGTGGAAGAGTGGCAATGAACTGCACTTGGCAATTCACATTTGCCTTCAATTGCTGGCTGAGAGCAGAATCTGCGATACCGAGCACTGCAGGAAGGAGAACTACATCGTAGTTGCCACCTTCAGTCTGTTCGTTCACGGCAGCAGCCATACGCTTCACGATGTCTTCGTTTCCGAGCACCTTGGCGATGTTGGCAGCACGCATTTCTGAAGGACTCTTGCGAGCAGTTTCCAGTTCTGGAAGAGTGAAAGCCTTCACATCCACCTCAGCACCAAGACGGCGCAGACCTGCGGCAATAAACTTGGTTGGGAAGTCGAGATAGCCAATCACATTCACCAGTGCCACCTTCTTCCAAGGAAGCTTGTCGGCTTCGGCAAGGGTTGCATAGTCGGTGATGGTGAGCCATGCTGGCTTCACTGCACCCATTGGAGTGATGCGATAGTGGTTAGCCTTTGCATCGCCTGCCACTTTCACGCCTGATTCGGTGAGCAGTGCCTTTGCTTCTTCAGCAAGAGCAGCCACATCGCCACATTTCTTATATGGATGGTTGTCATCTAATGTGGCAATCACTTCGAGAGGATTGCTCACTGCTTCGCCTTGAGCATCATAACCGAGCAAATCGAAAGAGCCCGAGTTGAAGTGCAGTGTGCTTTGGCCCATGCTCACGATAGCCACGCGCTTGCCGGCTTTTTGAAGAGCCAAACCGGCTGTAAGACCACTAAGGCCTCCACCTATAATAATAGTATTGAATTTCATTTCTTACCTCCTTCCTTTACAAACTGGTTCAAGCCGCAAAGGTCTTCGTAGACCATGGCGGTGAGCTGAGCTTCGTTGAGGGTTGCGCCCCAAGCCACTGGTTTCATACCTTTCCAGCGTTCGTTCACGAAATCAGCCAAGTCGGCAGCAGCCTCTTCAGCATGATTGCCTTGGCAAAGTTGGCCTGCTGCGCGGCAAGCACAGAGCTGACCTTGACAAGTGCCCATACCCATGCGGGTGCGGCGACGCAAGTCGATTAAATTGGTCACATTCTGTTCGTTCACAGCGTAGTCAACTTCAGCAACCGAAACACCTTCGCATTCGCATACGAGCGACGACTCGAGTGAGTCGGCTGGTTTGATATCCTTGGTGTAGGTGCCGTGACGGCCATCGGCAGTCTTTTGGGCAAAATTATATGTGCGGAGAGTTTCTTCCGATTTCTTCGATTCAGAGCCAGGGAGTGGAGTGGTTGCAGTTTCGCAGGCTTTATTCACACCGAGTTTCTTGCAAGCAAGGTCGGTCACCATTTCTGCCATCAAGCGGTAGGTCATCATCTTACCACCGGTGATGGTCACGAAGCCTTCCATACCGTCGCGGGTAGCGTGGTCGAGTGTCACGATACCGCGGCTGATGCTACGTCCGCTTGGGTCGTTATCGCTTGCCACCAATGGGCGCACACCTGCATAAGCGCGGAGAATGCGAGTGGTTGCAAGTGCTGGAGCGAGTTGGGCACCTTCGGTGAGAAGCACCTTCACTTCTTCATCGGTCACCTTCATGTCGTCGCAAGTCTCGATAGGCACACGGTCGCTGGTGGTACCGATTACGCAGACTGCATCGTCAGGAACAAGGATGTCGGCGTTGGCTGGCTTGCGGCAGCGGTTGATAACCATGTTGTTGACGCGGTGTCCGAAAATGAGGAGAGCGCCCTTTGCGGGAAACATGTTCACTGTGATGCCAGCCATCTTGGCTACCAACATGCCCCAAATACCAGCGGCATTGATAGTGAGGTCGGCATAGGCTTCGCGCATTTCACCAGTGAGTTGGTCGCGCATCTTCACGCCCACCACGCGGGTTTGGTCGATAATCAGTTCTGTCACTTCGTGATATGTAAGAGTGTCGGCCCCATGGAGGCGAGCATCCACCACATTAGCCACTGTCAAGCGGAATGGGTCGATAGAAGCATCTGGAATTCTAACAGCACCGATAAGCGTTGGGTTCACCGATGGCTCGAGAATTTTTGCTTCAGCAGGGTCGATAATATCTGCACGGATACCTGCACGTTGGCACGATTCCACGAAAGTGGCTTGATAGCCGAGGTCATCCTCTGGGAGGGTGATAAACAGACCATCGGTCTCTTCCACACAATGACTTGCAATTTTACGCAAAATCATGTTTTCTTGAATACACTCAGTAGCAGATTCCTGATCCGTTACAGCATAGCGAGCACCACTGTGCAACAAACCGTGGTTTCGGCCTGTGGCGCCCTGTGCATAGTCAGTTCGCTCGATAAGCAGAACACTGAGGCCGCGCATAGCGCAGTCGCGAGCAGTACCCGCGCCAGTGATGCCGCCACCGATGACGATGACATCATACTTATTTTTCAATTTCACATCCATTACCCTTAAAACGTTTTTGAAGGTTGAAAGTATTTAGTTATAATATTTACGAGCAGTTGTTGAAGGCAAACGAAACTAAAAATTAGGGGTATAATTTTGTTTCGCAACCTTTTTGGTTTTTTTTCGCAACAAATATACCAACTTTTTCGTAACAAAACAAATTTTTACATATATTTCTCTTTATAATTTCGTAATAACGAAACTCTTTCGTATATTTGTAGTGAAAAGTACATATTAATCAGTTGAGAATTAATTTTTACTCAACAAAA
>JAKSMA010000132.1 GCA_024400895.1 Muribaculaceae bacterium
AGCAAGACCGCATGATTGCTGAATACGACTTGAATAAGGTGATTAATCAGGCTTCTGAAAAAGTTAACGAAATCGGTATGGCACAACGCCTCCCAAGCTGGAACTACGCAGTGTATGAAAACGGATCGATCAAGAAGAATGTGAACTTCACCGATAAGCCTCAAATTCTCGACGCAGCAGTGATGGAGGGCCAAAACGACTATGTGCCAGTGATCAAGACCTACCGCAACGCAATCGACGGTACCTACAACACCTACGGCGCTCCTCTTTCATCCACCTATCGCATCAGAGCTAATGTGACTGAAGAGGAAAAGGTGATGAGTGAATACACCTTCCAGGATGCCAACGGCAAGAAGGGACGCTACTATCAAACCGTGCTCAACATTGCAGCCGATGGTACCGACAACTACGAAATCGTGAAGTACCGCGTATGGCGCGTGGTTGGTGGCAACCGTGCAATGGAAGTGACTCCTGAATATATGGCTCGCCTCGATGAAGATGCTCACCCAATCGTAATCAACTCTGATGACGAAGGTATGCCTGCCATCGACGAAGACTTCAACGACTTGAAGGAATTCTCAATCAATGGCAAAGTGGATGTGAACCTCCTTCCACGATGGGAAAACACCAACACCATCCGCGTGACCGACACCTTCGGTGCAAGCGATGTGGAAAACGACGGCGAACTCGATGTAACTTATATCGTACGCATCTATGCAAAGCCTGTTGCTAAAGCTACTGCAAGCAGCACTCGCATGAAGGCTCCAATCCTTGCAAAGGAATATTACATCGCTGAATCAGTAATCGATGTAAACTTCGCAAAGGGCACTCCAACCGGAATCGACGACATCATTCAAGACAGCAAGATTCCTGCAAGTGTAGAATATGTGAACATGTACGGCCAGAAGTCGGTAGTTCCATTCAGTGGAATGAACGTGGTGGTAACCACCTACACCGACGGCACTCACAGCACAGTGAAGCGTACATTCTAACATATCATCGCGAATAAAACAATAATATCCGTATATAAATAGCTTGTTAATTTTAAGGTAAATGGCTCTGTCGTGATGACAGGGCTTTTTTTTTCATTATTTATAATATGTGTGGGAGTTCTCTGGAGACCGCTGACATTCGGCGGCATGGGCTAAACGAAAAGTTGCTTGAGGATGTCGGGCGAGCGGAGTGCGCCGAGGGTGGAGTTGTGCAGGCGGTAGTAGGTGAGGATGGTGTCGAGCATCTGGTTGCGCTCTTCGCGGTTGAAGCGGAAAATGTGCAGATTGCTGAAACTCATACGCGAGAGCAGATAAATCACTTTTGCCTGCTCCGGGCGGAGGTTGTGGCTGCCTCCCGACGGACGGGAATGGAACGTGCCTTCCGTCATGTCGAACCAGTAGCCTTCTTGATAGCTGCTGATGTCGGGCTCAATACCGAGGAAGCTGCCCAGGTGGTAAAGGAAGCAGGTGTGGAAGTTGGCCACGCCATCGGTCATGGTGTCGAGCAGACGCACCGAAGTGGCGATGTAGCGAAACAGTGGCTCATTCTGCTCGCGTTCCTGAATGGAGTGGGTGAGGAGTTCGCTCATGAACATGGCCACCGCATTTTTCACCGGGTCGGCATAGAGTGAATGGAGCGCGTGCACGCGTCGCACATCGTGCAGGGTGCAAAGGTCCTTGCCGGGCATGATACGCGCCTCGAATTGCAGTAGCCCCAGTGGCATAAACATTGCGGCGCGCATTCGGGCAGCGGCTGTCTTTCCCTGCGCCACGAGAAACGACATGAGTCCGTGGCGATCGGTGTAGATGTGGGTGATGTTATGTCGGTCGTTGTACTTGATTGTGTTTAGCACAATTCCGTTGAGCGATTCATACATGCGCGTTCTTTAAAATTTTTTGCAGGCGATTTTTCCAATCCACCAGAATTCTTTACGAAATTAGTGAAAATGTGGCACATAATATATGATTTTGGGGTAAAAATGAGGTTTTTTTTCGTTTTGTTGTCAAAATATTTTGTCAATTCAAAAATCCTTCATAAATTTGCACTCGCTTTAGCACCCAAGTGCTATAATGGCGCATTCGTATATCGGCTAGTACTCAAGATTTTCATTCTTGCAAGAGGGGTTCGACTCCCCTATGCGCTACTAATAATAACAACGTAAATAAATTGATATTTAAATAATTATGGCAAACCATAAATCAGCAATCAAGAGAATTCGCCAGACTGAGACTCGTAATCTCCGTAATCGTTACTATGCAAAGACTATGCGTAACGCAGTTCGCAAGTTGCGCAAGGAAACTGACAAGGTAAAGGCTGCTGAAGATTACAAGAAGGTATCTTCTATGCTCGACAAGCTGGCTCGCAAGAACGTAATCAGCAAGAACAAAGCTTCTAACTTGAAGTCAAAGCTTGCTCTTTATGTGAATAAATTGGGCGTTGCTTAATAGCAGTCCGAATCAACTTCTGCGACTTTAGTTAACGCTGAGTCGCTTTAGAAATGGCGCATTCGTATATCGGCTAGTACTCAAGATTTTCATTCTTGCAAGAGGGGTTCGACTCCCCTATGCGCTACTAAGCGTTGGGTAGAAATATCCAACGCTTTTATGTGTTTTTATATTCCAAAGAAAAGCATTTTAGTTTGAGATATTTTTACTATCTTTGTATGATGATAACAATAACAATAACTAATTACAATAATACTATCACACTATGAGACTTATTATCGAACCTGATTACGACAAAGTATCAGAATGGGCAGCGTGCTATGTTGCCTCTCGCATCAATGAAGCGAAACCTACAGCAGAAAAGCCTTTCGTGCTTGGATGCCCAACAGGTAGTTCTCCTCTCGGAATGTACAAGAAACTCATTGAGTTGAACAAGGCTGGCAAGGTTTCTTTCCAGAATGTTGTCACTTTCAACATGGATGAATATGTAGGTCTTCCTGAAGAACACCCAGAAAGCTACCACTCATTTATGTGGAACAATTTCTTCAGCCACATCGACATCAAGAAGGAAAATGTGAACATTCTCAACGGTAACGCTGAAGACCTTGAATGTGAAGAATACGAAGCTCGTATCGCTGCTGCTGGCGGTATCGACCTTTTCATGGGTGGTGTAGGTCCAGACGGACATATCGCATTCAACGAACCTGGTAGCTCGCTCGTTTCGCTCACTCGTCAGAAAACGCTTACTCAAGATACAATCATCGCCAACAGCCGCTTCTTCGACAATGACGTGAACAAGGTGCCTAAAACTGCACTTACCGTGGGTGTCGGAACTGTGATGGCTGCCAAGAGCGTGATGATTATTGTAAATGGCTACAAGAAGGCTCCAGCTTTGCGCAACGCAGTGGAAGGCGCAGTTTCACAAATGTGCACACTCAGCATGCTTCAAATGCACCGCAAGGCTATCATCATCTGCGATGAAGACGCTACCATGGAATTGAAGGTGGGAACTTACCGCTACTTCAAGGACATCGAAGGCAAGAACCTCGATCCTGCCACTCTCCTCTAAAAAAGAAGTCGCCGACGCGCTATCCGCCGCATCAGCAAATAAATAATACAAGCGAGGGCACCTCAAATACCAGGTGCCCTCGCTTCGTGTATTTGCGAACAAAAGAGGTGTCTTGTTGTATTTCCTTTTGTGAATAGGTGGGGCTATGGGAGGGCGTTGATGGTGGCGGTCTTTACTTTGAAGAAGTTGTTGTTGCCCTCGTCGAGGACGCGGTATTCCTTGTGGTTGCCCCAGGATGCGGGTTCGTCGTAGATGGTCATGTCTTCGCCCGTGTCGTTGGCAATGTAGTCCTTAATCTTGTTCTGCCATGCCTGAATGCGCTCTTTGCTGGCCTTGAAGTTAAACAGGCCGTCATCGGCTGCGAGTTCTTTCAGGTAGCCCACATATTTTGCCTTAAAATCGGGGAAAGCGAGCAGGCGTTGAATCAATGGGTGTTCCTTCTTGCCCCAGTTGAGAGGGTTTTGACGGCCTGCGTCGCTTTGCGCGCCACAGTTGAGCGAGGTGCCGAGCGTATTGTCGTAGTCGTAGGGGATGAAGAAGAACTTGTAGTTGTAGAGGTCGGTAGAGTTGAAATAGATGTAGTAATTGTTGCCGTTGTTCCAGTAGTCGTCCCACATGCCCACTGCCACATTCACGGCATAGGTTTTCAGCAGAAGATCGACGTCGCACACCTCGTTAATCCATTTATATAGGCTTTCGTCGGATTTTCCGTTGAGTTTGAGCATGAAGTCGACGAGTTGTGCCCTTGCCGCTTCAAACTGGTCTTCGTTGTTCTCAAGGCAATAAGTGTGATCCTTGTCGTCGTCGAAATAGATGTCGGCATTGATGGTGTTCAAGCCTGCTACACCGCCTTCGCCTTTCCAGAGGAAGCCTTTGTTGTTTTCGAACAAGTCTTTGCGGCGTTTCAGGAAAGCCTTGTCTACGGGCTCAATCATCTCATACACGCCATAGTAAACTTCCTTTGCGTCGCCTTCCACGTGGAGATAGAGGCGGCAATAATTGTCGTCGCAGCCTGTCCACACGCCGAAGCGGCGGAACAAGTCGTAGCAATACATTTCGCGGATATAGGTCGGGTCGTCTTTCAGCCACTTCAGGTTCATTTTCTTCACGCCGAGTATGGTATGCTCTTTGTCGTCAATGAATTTGTCAAACTTCAGGCCGAAATGCACATGTTGCCAATTGGTGTTTTTAGGGTTGTGCATCTTTCCCGGATTGCCTGCTTCCGGACGGCGTCGAGAGGTGTTGCCACGAAGGCGGAGGCCAATGGAGTCGATTTCGGTGCGGTCGCCGTTTGAGCGGTAGGTGCATCGTGCCACGATGTATTCTTTTGTGTTTTTGTCGGCATCGAATGCTTGCAGCAATCGGTTCCATTCGTTGAGTGAAACTTCTATGTGTATTTCAGGGAAAGTGCTGTAGTCCCACACATAGTCTTGTCCGGTTTTTTCTTCTCGCCCGATGAGAATGAGGTTGATGAGCTCAGTCACGTCACTCACGTTGAGTTCGCCGTCGGCATTGAGGTCGGCGCATTGTGCGTCGAAATATTCAGGATTATCACCGAGAATGTGGCTGATGAGGGTGGTAATGTCGCTCACATCGACGAGGTCGTCGGTGTTGACGTCGCCACGGTAATAAGTGCGTGCATTCGCAGAAGTGGCGAGGCACAATAAGAATGCGAAGATGGATAAGTATCGTTTCATATAATAATGTATATACTTGAATTAATTGGCGCAAAGTTAGTGAAAATGCTCTGTATTTCAAAGTGTATGTTTTCCGGTAATTGGAATTGAGGTGGTTTTATTTGGGTGATGATGAGGGGCGGTTGGCGGAAAATGCGTATTTTTGCATAAATAAAAGAGATAATGAAACTATCAGATGACTTTATAGCCCAAATGCGTTCCATTCTCCCGGATGAATGTGAATCGTTGTTCACCGCCATCACCACTACCGAGCCATCGGTGTCGATTCGTGTGAACGACCGCCGTGGCGTGTGTTTGGACGACGGCGTTGAGGCACGAGTGCCTTGGTGCAAGTTGGGGCGCTATCTCAATGAGCGCATTCCTTTCACCTTCGATGTGGATTTTCAAACCGGGCGTTATTACGTGCAGGACGCATCGTCGATGTTTATCCACCATGTGATTAGGCACTTGGTGAAGCAGCCGGTGCGCTATCTCGACTTGTGTGCAGCTCCTGGCGGAAAAACCACTACAGCCATTTCGGCTCTACCGTCGGATTCGCTGGTGGTGGCCAATGAGATTATGAATGCACGCGCACGCGTGTTGCGTGAGAATTTGGTGAAGTGGGGTAGTCCTCGCTGCGTGGTCACCAACAATGCTCCACGCGACTTGGGCAAACTGACCCATTTCTTCGATGTGGTGGCTGCCGATGTGCCTTGCAGTGGCGAAGGCATGATGCGCAAGGATGAAGAGGCCCGCAATCAGTGGACTCCGGCGTTGGTAAAGCAATGCGCCGCGCTGCAGAAGAGTATTGTCGACGACATCTGGAATGCACTGCGGCCTGGAGGCTTGCTCATTTACAGCACTTGCACTTACAATCGCGAAGAAAACGAGAAGATGGTGGCCTACATTGTAGAGCAGTACGGTGCAGAATCGGTAGAGGTTCCCGTAGAGGCCGACTGGAATATCCATCCGGCAATCGACAGCGAGCACTTTTGCTATCGATTTATGCCGCATCGCACCAATGGCGAGGGCTTGTTTATGTCAGTGTTGAGAAAGCCTGCCGATGAACGCCGTCAAGAGTTGCGCATGAAGAAAAACAAGAGCGGCAAGGCGAAACCTGTGCCTGTGCCAAAAGGTGTGGATGCTTGGCTTGACAATCCGAAGCAATATTCGCTCAGTGTAGTTGAAGATGAAGTGGTGGCCGTGCCGAATGATATTGCACCTCTGATGTCTGCGTTTGCCGATTTGCATGTGCTGCATGCTGGTGTGTCGGTAGGCACTATCAAAGGCAAGAATTGCGTGCCAAGTCATTCGTTGGCGCTTTCTACGGCGCTCTGCGAAGAGGCGTTTGCTAAAAGCGAAGTCAATTACCCGACTGCCATGGCTTATATGCGTGGTGAAGCCATTGTGCTGTCCGATGCGCCTCGGGGCTATGTGCTGCTCACATATAATGGGCGTCCGATAGGCTTTGCAAACAATCTTGGAAACCGGGCAAACAACCTCTATCCAAAGCAATGGCGTATATTGAGCACGCATATTCCCGATGAGGCACCCTGCATTTTGTGAGAATATTATGTTTTTGCACAAAACACACCCATTTTGTGCAAAAAGTGAAAATAATTG
>JAKSMA010000133.1 GCA_024400895.1 Muribaculaceae bacterium
CGGCTTCTTCCTGGGTCATGCCGCCTTCCATAAGTTCCTTCAGCTCTGCCTTATAGTGCTTGTCGAATTCCACATAGAAATCACCAATCAGGTGGTCGCCCTTCTTGCCTGCCTGCTCAGGAGTTACGCCATTGCCCCACTTCAGCCAAGCGAGCATCGACTTGCAGATGTGAATACCGCGGTCGTTCACGATGTTGGTCTTCACCACCTTATTACCGTTAGCCTCCATGATTTTGGCAAGACTGAAACCGAGAAGGTTGTTACGCACATGGCCAAGGTGGAGTGGCTTGTTGGTGTTAGGTGAAGAATATTCAATCATCACCAATCGGCTCTCTTCGGTCACGGGCTTGAAGCCGAGGTTTTCATCAGCTGCAACGCTCTGAAGAACTGAAGTCCAGATCGAAGGCTTAATTGTGATGTTGAGGAAGCCCTTGATGACATTGAATTTTTCAACAGCATCACAGTTTGCCACCAAATATTCGCCAATTTCTTGAGCAGTGTCTTCAGGACGCTTGTGAGATGCCTTCAAGAATGGGAATACCACGATGGTAAGATTGCCTTCAAACTCCTTCTTTGTGGTAGAAGGCACTATGCTCTCGGCTGCCACTTCGGCGCCATAGAGCGCTTTCACCGCTTCAGCGGTGGCTTGAGCTAAAATATTATCAATCGACATATATATAGATTTTTCTAAATTACATATTATTTCAACTTACAAAGATACGAAAAAAAACTGGTTCTCACACTCTTCGCCCTCAAACCTCTTGCTCCAAAACCAAAAATTCCTCCAAAAGCCGCCACTGCAACGCATAAAATAGATGGAAGCCATCACTGCAACGACTTCCATCTATCATGCTTTGATATTTCACATTTGCGTTACACCACCTTTTGGATGGTAAACGATTTGGCGTGCAAAAGATAACCTTCCACCGTGGTGTTCCACAACTTTGATAGTATTGAGCAATACCTCTTCACCTGTCGCTCATATCCAGCCTGTTGCTTTGCACTCGGCTCATCGCCAAACTTGTAGTCGATTACCAAAGTTCGGCCATCCTTTGTACGAACAATGCGGTCGGGACGCAAATGTTTAGCTTCTTCAGCGCCCGAAGCTGGAATAAAAATGGAGCGCTCATTATACACCTTATTGCCCACAGCATACCACTGAGCTGTTTGCGGGTCGGTAATCAAGCGGTCGATGAACTGCTTCGTGCGCTCAATGTTCCAGTAATGGTTGCCTTCATCTTCAATAATTCGGCGACGCACTGCATATTCAAATGCCCGGTTAGCATCGTTGAGTGTGCGGATGCGACTCATGATTCGGTGCAAACGATTACCGCTCTCTTGACTTTCGGTGACCAGTTCTGGAAGTTTCACCTTCAATTTTGCCAATGCAGGCTTCACGGTATAGTCGGGCATCATTTCATCATCATTTTCAGAATCGTCCTCACTATCCGCACTCGGTGCTTCATAGTCGTCTTCTATGCCGAGCGAATAATAAGCCAAACGGCCCTCCATACCCGTAATGGAGCTATTCACAGCCACACATCCCTCCAAGTTAGGGAAATAGGTGAGCAAGTGTTCATTGATTTTCGTGATTGAATCTGCCTCAAAATTCTGCGGCAGCGCTTGCGAGAATATATGCAAAGCCTGGCGTGGACGAGTGAATGCCACATACGACTTGTTGAGACTATCAATCACACACTCTTCCATCTGTGGCGATGCAAACGAAGCAAACTCAGGAAGTTTGTTCAGCAAATTGCCCGACATCGGAATCAGCGGCGGAACGATAGATTCGTCGCCATCAGACGGCACGCCCAAGAAAGGTTTATCCTCCTCACCGGAATGCAGCCAATACTTACAAGGAACCCAAACCAATCTGTCGGTCTTGCCCATTTCCCATTCAGCAAATGGCACAATCACACATGGGCGCTCCAATCCCTTTGCCTTGTGAATGGTCATCACCTTAACGGCGTTATCGTTCTGGTCCCGAACGCTGGCCAATTTATCTTTTTTGGTATTCCAATATTTCAAGAATTCATAAATGGTGCCGCCATTGCTACGCTGCGAGCAGAAATCAAGAACCACTCCTTGAAATGCAAGAAGGAAAGAAGTTTCAGCTCCTTTGTTCAACCCGATAGGCTCAAGGTATTCCATGATGATTTTATCCACCACGCCCACAAGGTTCGACTGCTCGTTCTTTGGATTTGGCAAAATTTTCTGGAGTTGTTCTGCAAATATAGCCACCTGTTCATCCACGGGCTTCTTGCGAAGTTCGTCGTTGGCACGGAACACATTTGCCAACAATTTACCAAAATCGGCACTAGCATCGGCTTGTCCCATTGCCTGCCCAAAATCGTGAAGAGTTTTGTAGAAGAGTTGTTCTCTAAGGCGCTTCTTCATCAGGGCCTGCTCTGCCGATTGCTTATTGCCGCTTGCCTCATCTTTGGTATCTTCAGCAGCATCTTCATCTTGTGTAAATTGAGTGGAATTGATAAAATGCAGCACACTCACCACCATTCGTACTGCCGCCGAGTTCTGCAACTTCAGCGACTCAGCCGACACGATGCTGATGAGGCGGTCAGGATTCTGTTGGTTGTGTTCAAGAATTGCCTTCACCACTTCATCGCCTTCACCATTTGTATTCACCAATACCAAGATTTTCCCGAATGGGTAACCCAGGCGTTCGTGCTGGTCGAGAATGTATTCGGGAAGGCATTTCAGCACACCTTCTTTTCCGTAAAATTCCTCTCCGCCCGCCGATTTATAGATATAGGGGAGCGGGCCAGTATTTTTCGTAGGCTTGCCATACACCACATTCAATTTCACAAACCCCTTCACGCGCTTTGCCTCGTCTTCTTTATTTTCCATTTCTGGATATTCTTGATGCAGTTTGCTGTAGGTTTTCTGCAATTTTGTGTACGACACATGATTCGCCTTATAGTATTCCAGCACCTTTCTGAAGAATTCGTTGTTGAAATCAATCACCATCTTTGTGCTTCGGCGATTTGTCTCAAGCGACACACTGTCGTTGTATTCAGCGCTGAATTCTGTGGGCAATGCGGTCTGAAACAAGTCGGGGTCGCTATTGCGGAAACGGTAGATACTCTGCTTTTCATCACCGATAATGAGATTTGAGTGGCCATCGGAAAGGCTATTTTCAAGCAATGGCTTAAAATTGGTGTATTGCTTGCGGCTCGTATCCTGAAATTCATCAATCATAAAGTGATTGAGCCACACGCCCATTCGCTCATACAAGAACGGCACGCCACTGTCGAGCACCTTTTCTATAAGGTCGGCTGTATCAGAAATGAGAATCAGGTTGTTGTCCTTGCGATATTGCTCCAGATATTCATCAATTTTACCGAGCAGTCCGAGTTGCCAAAGATTGGAAAAAATATCTTTCACCACTTTCTCTTTCTCAACAAGAGCCGCATATTCTTTCAGCAACTCATGGAGTTGGGGAATTTTATTTTGAATTTGGTCTTCGCAGAGCACATCTTTCTTGAAGCACTTTAGAATCTTTTCAGTAGATTCCGATTCGGCATATGACAGAATTGTGTTCACACTGTTTCCAAGCGACTTCAAATCACTGAATTGGGCCAATTTCACTAATGGAGAATTTTTCTTCATCTGCGAAACATCCACATTCATCTCATTCAGCAATTCAGCCACACGGGTATGAAAATTGTTGATACCGTCTTCGCATTCTTTCCTTATTTTTGCCAGCGCCTTTGCAAATTTCGACAAGCGGGATATACCGCTACCGTTGCCCATATCTTTCAGATATTCACGAATTTGGTCGTGGTGTTTCATGATGGTTTCTTTGCCGAGTGCCTGTGCAAATTCCGCCAGATTATTCACCATACTGTTGCCAAAGAAGTTCCAGTCGCTTTTGCTGTTCACTTGGCTCTCCACATATTCTTCCACCCATTTCCCTATGTGGCCCGTATTTCGTCCTTCGCCTATAGTCTGCATCAAGCTCTGCACTGCCTGATACATGGCATACTTTTCATCGAGTTGGAGCTCGTAGTCGTATTCCCTGTCAAGTTCATACACGAATGTACGAAGCACCGTTTGGAAAAACGAGTCGATGGTGCTCACATTGAAGGCTGTGTAGTCAAACAAAATATCTTCAAGGGCACACTTGGCAGCCTCTTTCAGTTGCTCGGGCGTGGTGGAAGGGTGAGCCTTGAGAAAATCTTTCTCATAGTGAACACATGTGCCAAGCGACAGTTCATGAAGGCGAACCACAATTCGCTCCTTCATTTCTGCCGTAGCCTTGTTGGTGAAAGTGATGGCTAATATGTGCTGATGATAATTGCAATGCTTCGGACGCAAATTGCCTTTTTTGTCCCACAGCAGTTGCTCAATATAAATTTTGGCGAGAGTGAAAGTTTTACCCGCACCCGCCGAAGCTTTAATTACATGTAAATTTTTGTCAGTGTGCATATCCAGTTTTGGTATTATGATTAGTTTTCAATTATTAAATCACGCGAGCCTTGAAACCCTTCTTCTTGAGCAATTCCACGATTTTTTCGCGGAAATCGCCTTGAATCAGAATCTCGCCTCCACGAGCCGACCCACCCACACCACACTGGCGTTTGAGATCGGCAGCGAGTTCTTTCAGAGCTTCATCGTCGCACAAGAGGTCGGTCACGAGCGTCACCTTTTTACCATTGCGGCCCTTCTTGTCGAGAAGCACATTCACCATCTGCTTCCCCTGCTGGGCAAGAGCATCACCAGCAGGTTCTTCAACAGGATTTTGTGCTTGCTTTATATCTTCATCCGAAGGCACTTCCATATTGAAAGCAGCCCCAAGTTTTTCTCTCCAGTCTTGCATAATCTTGAAGTATGAAATGAGTGTTTTTTATTTCCACAAAAATAGTGCTTAAATTGGGCATTACCAAAAATGACACCAAATTTTTTAAGCACTATCCAATTCAAACATTAAGTTTTTTAAAGGATGTGACCATCCTCTTGCAGTACAACCACAGCGTGGACGCACTGTTCGGCAGATATTCCGCCCCTATTTTTTAGCCTTGAAGAGCACATTCCCCTGCTCATCGAGGAAACTCATCTCCTTGCCATCGGCCGAAACGGAGTAGCGAGCCACCTTGTTGAAAGCCGCCACAAATTCATCCTCCCGCATTTCGTCGGGGCAATACATCTTTGTCATCGCCCCCATTGCAAATGTGAGTTTACCGTCTTTTCCCACTGTGTAGTCTGCCATAATTTGGTTGCATCCCACAGTGGCATTCACTCGCCCTTTGGCGAATGTGATACTTGGAGCTTCGTTGATTGTCTGGAGTGGAGTACCATTGAGTTCGGTCAGCACATACGACTGATTAGCGAGACCTGTGGTGGTGCTCTTGCACGACACGCACATCAGTGCAGCAGCCATTGCTGCGTAGTAGTGAAAATTTCTCATAATCTTTCAATTTTTGTTCTGATATTACGACACAAGAGCATGCCTTTGGTTTAATTGACGCCCGTATTCTGCCCATAAAAAATGCTACAAATGCCCATATCACGGGCTCAAAATGAAAATTTGGAAAAAATTATGCTTTTTTTGTAGAGCTATTTCAAATAAAAACATTACTTTTGCCGAAAGTTTACTATTAATTATTCACTAACTAATTTTTTACTACAATGGCATACGTAATTGATGACACTTGTGTAGCATGTGGAACTTGCGCATCTGTTTGCCCTACTGGCGCAATCAGCGAAGGCGACAAGTACGAAATTGATCCAGACACTTGCATTAGCTGCGGTTCTTGCGTTGAAGCTTGTCCTAACGGCTCAATCCAAGAAGGCTAATCTCTTCTGAGACCTTTTTTTTGACTACAGAAAACATAAGTCGCGCTTCCTGATGGAAGCACGACTTATTATTTTCATACAGAGGTTGTTCGTATTGCTATTTCACCTGGAAGTTGAGCACAGTGCAACTGCGACTGGTGCGCACAAACAGCGGGAATGTTTGCGACTTCATCTCTGCAGGCATCGCAGCCAAGGCACCTGGGCGAAGACTTACCTGAATGTCGGTGTAAGTATGGCCTTGATTCGTGACTTTGCATTCAAAATATTTGCTATAAGGCTCTGGTATCAAGCCCTCGCATTCTTTGGCTGAAAGAGCCACGAGCAATGGAGCGCTCTCCGATACAGCACCCATCTCGGTGTAAGCCTTTGGAAGCCCACCAGGCACTGGCATATATTGTGCAAAATTCACAATCGCACCCACTTTATGCTTTTCGTCTTCATCTTCATAGATGAAGTCGTCAACCCAAACGCGGTAATAAGGGCGGTCGATTCTGATAGCCAACCTACCGGAGGGGAAGCGTACCACATCCTCAGTGCGGACTGCCAAAATGCCGGCGTACTGCTCTACGGCTGCCTTGTCGGTGAGTGTGTTGAGTTCTGGCTCCTCCTCTTCCACATGCCCCAAATCGCGTGCTTTATGCACTTCGATAAACTGATACGCTTCCGACACAAAATTCATGTCACGATTGATAAAGATATCGGTTTTCCCCATCAAGGTCTTACCATGATCTTCATTCATCATATTGAGCGCGACCATATCATCGGGTATGTCGAACGGGTCGGTGTCGCTACACGACACAAGTGGCAACAAGACCGATGCCAGCATCAAAAATTTCAGATAACTTTTCTTCATTACTGCAGTAGATTAAAATGCATATTTCACACCTATTGCGGTGATAAAGCGGGTGGAGTTTTTCACCATTTGAAATGTCTCTTCGCCGAAAAGTGTGAATCGGTTGGAGAGATTAAATTCCACACC
>JAKSMA010000134.1 GCA_024400895.1 Muribaculaceae bacterium
ACAACACGCAATCTCCACTAATGTTAAAAATCGCATTATATTTGTTTTTATGAAAATTAGTGATTAATTTTAAACAGAACTTTTTAAATATCATATATAGTATGGAAAATGATTCGGGCTCACACTAGCTTGAACTCCATCTTAAGTAAATTATATAATTAAATTAAATCACTTAGCTTATGAAAGGTATTATAATGTTGTTTGCATTGATGTTGACAAGTGTTGCGTCTTATGCAAGTGATACTCTTTTGTTTGAAATTAAGCCTTCTCAAACACAAAGGGGCGTACGCTTTGCCGACTGGAAAGAGACCTCCAGATACATAAAGGAGGGAATGCTCAAATATCAGGTGATTATTAATGCAAAGAATCAAGAGAAGTTCGCCATATTGAATGAAGCCGACACAGCCTTGAAAGGGAAGGTGGAGATTCCTCAATACGTTCATTCTGAAGAGGACGGCGATTTGGAAGTGAGAGGTCTGGGGCTTTACGCCTTTTATCTGGGCAGGATGTCGGAAGTGAAGCTGCCTGAAAGTGTGGAATATATCGGCGACTTGGCTTTTTATCGCTGCTATGGGCTTGAAAAGCTGAATATTCCAGAGAAAGTCCACACCATCGGCAATTGGGCTTTCGTGTATTCCGCGCTCGACTCCATTCGCTTTCCCGATAATCTGGTCAACTTGGGAGGACTCATTTATGATGGTGCGGTTGATAATAAAAACCATTTCAGGCGTTTAAGATACCTCTATTTGGGTAAAAACATATCAAACATCAAGCAGAACGTTAACAGAGATGGGTTGAAATGGTATTATGAAACCTATTATGTGTTAGCAAATCGTTTCTGTAATTTGGAAGCGATAGAAGTGTCGCCTGACAATGATGTTTATTACAGTGTAGACGGTGTTCTGTTTAGAAAACAGGACAATATGTTTTGCATATACCCACGTGAAAAAAAAGATTTAATCTATCGTATGCCCGATGACACACGGACGATGTTTCGAGATGGACTGCAATCAAGGTCTGCATTTATATTTAATGA
The DNA here is from genome assembly GCA_024400895.1 of Muribaculaceae bacterium. Lineage (GTDB taxonomy): Bacteria > Bacteroidota > Bacteroidia > Bacteroidales > Muribaculaceae > Sodaliphilus. The sequence continues at coordinate 1,037 of JAKSMA010000134.1, forward strand.
CTATTTACAGATTCTGAAGTTCTCTGACGAAATGGATTCAATACCGGCAGAAGCAATTTGGTGGTGTGAAAGCTTGAAAACTATTATTTTGCCTAAAAACCTTAAGTGTATTAGTTCGTTTATTAGGACTTTCTCAACGGGAATTAAGTCTGTATATGCACAAAATCCAATTCCGAGCGAAGTGAGTGATTATGTGGTTAAATACGGATTTGAAAGTACATCTGGGCCTCATGATGTTTTTAAAAATACCATATTATATGTTCCAAGAGGCAGTGCAGAGGCGTATCAAGTTCATCCTGTTTGGGGAACTCATTTTAAAGAAGTCAAAGAATACGACACCATCGACTACCGCCTCGATGATTTCAGTTCATGTGATGAATTGGTTGCCGATAGCGACAAGGCAGTGGTAGACGGAAACAACGTGAGAATTGTCAGCGACGACCATCATGCCGTGGCATATATCTACGACATGCAAGGCCGCATTGTAGCTGCCGGAAAAGAGAGGGAATTCACCTTGAACAGCAAAGGCATTTTCTTGCTGAAATTCAAAAACCTCACCAAGAAGTTTATTGTCAGGTAACCTTTCGGAAATTATAACCGATATTTATGACTGATATTAAGCCCGATGATTTTGAATCTCGGGCTTATTTACTTCATGCATAATAGATGCCTTATTGGGCTTGCTGGTAGGTGTGACGATGGCGTAAATTTATGCTGTCGTTCTTCGGCGATTGTTTTTTCGGGTTGCTTTTAAGGCAATGCCAATTTGGATTTTGCTTTGGGGAAAACGCGAACATATTTGGTCAAAAGAACGGTGTTTCGGGTGTTTCGGGTGTTTCAGGTGTTTCGAGTGTTTTTGTTGTTTTGCTTTCATTTGCCACCGAAAATCATTTGAGATTTTATTTACACTCACATAGATTTCAGGTCGTCAAATCACTTTTTGCATTATTTTATTAATTATAATGTGGATTGTTGGCTGAAATGTTTCGCAAATCCAAATTATTGTGTAAATTTGCATCTTGATTTATAATGCAATGTAGTGCCGTTGTATGGCACGAATAAACTAACAAAACTGAAGTATGATCAACATTAAATTTCCTGATGGAAGTGTAAAGCAATTTGAAAGTGGCGTTACTCCACTTGATGTTGCAAAAAGTATTAGCGAGGGTCTCGCAAGAATGATTCTCGCAGCATCATTTAACGACGAAGAGTGGGACATCACTCGCCCCATTTGTAGCGATGGCGAGATTAAGCTCTTTAAGTGGGACGACAAGGAAGGCAAGCACGCTTTCTGGCACACATCGGCTCACTTGCTGGCAGAAGCTCTTCAAGAACTTTACGATGGCATTCAATTCGGTATCGGCCCTGCTATTGAAAATGGCTTCTACTACGATATCGATCCAGGTGAAAACACCATCACAAGCGCTGATTTCGCAAAAATCGAAAAGAAGATGCAAGAAATCGTGTCGCGCAAAGAGGCTGTGGTTCGTGCCGACATTTCAAAGGCTGACGCCTTGAAGAGCTTCGGCGATAAGGGACAAACCCTCAAGTGCGAACTTATCAGCGAACTTGAAGATGGCAACATCACCACATACACACAAGGCAATTTTACCGACCTTTGCAAGGGACCACACATCCCAAGCACTGAAAGCATCAAGGCTGTGAAGATTCTCTCTATCGCTGGCGCTTACTGGCGTGGCGACGAGAAGCGTCCACAGTTGGTTCGTGTATATGGTATCAGCTTCCCTAAGAAGAAGATGCTCGACGAATACCTCACCATGCTTGAAGAAGCCAAGAAGCGCGACCACCGCAAGCTTGGTAAGGAAATGGAACTCTTCACATTCTCTCAGAATGTAGGTCAAGGTCTTCCACTGTGGTTGCCAAAGGGCGCTATGCTTCGCAACCGCTTGCAAGAAATGCTTTCAAAGATTCAGCGCAAGTATGGCTATCTGCCAGTAATCACTCCTCATATTGGTAACAAGAACCTTTATGTCACTTCTGGCCACTATGCAAAGTATGGCAAGGATTCATTCCAGCCAATCCACACACCTGAAGAAGGTGAAGAATACTTGCTGAAGCCAATGAACTGCCCTCACCACTGCGAGATTTTCCGTTCATCGCCTCGCAGCTACAAAGACCTCCCATTGCGCTTTGCTGAATTCGGTACCGTTTACCGCTATGAACAGAGTGGTGAGCTCCACGGCTTGACCCGCGTGCGTAGCTTCACTCAAGACGATGCTCACTTGTTCTGTACTCCAGAGCAACTCAAGCAGGAATTCCTTGCCGTGATGGATATCATCAACTTCGTGTTCAACACCTTCGGCTTTGAATATGAAGCACAGATTTCGCTCCGCGACCCTAACAACAAGGAAAAATATGTGGGCACCGACGAAAACTGGGAAAAGGCACAACAGGCAATCGTTGAAGCATGTGCAGAAAAAGGCCTTCCTGCTGTTCAGGTAGAAGGTGAAGCTGCATTCTATGGTCCAAAGCTCGACTTTATGGTGAAGGATGCACTTGGCCGTCGTTGGCAGCTCGGTACCATCCAAGTTGACTACAACTTGCCAGAACGCTTCGGCTTGGAATACACCGGTAGCGACAACCAGAAGCACCGCCCAGTGATGATTCACCGTGCACCATTCGGCTCAATGGAGCGCTTCGTGGCTGTACTTTTGGAACACACTGCAGGCCATCTGCCATTGTGGCTCGCATCCGAACAATGCGTTGTGCTTCCTATTAGTGAAAAATATAACGAATATGCTCAACACGTGGTTGATGTTCTCGACGAACAAGGCGTGCGTGCTGCAATCGATGTTCGTAATGAAAAAATTGGACGCAAAATTCGCGACAACGAACTCAAGCGCATCCCATATTTGCTCATTGTAGGCGAAAAAGAAGCTGCAAATGAGGAAGTTTCTGTAAGAAAACAGGGAGAAGGTGATAAAGGTTCAGAAAAAATTCTTACCTTTGCAGCCGAAATCAATGCGCAAGTTGCTGCTCAAACCGATTTTGCAACCGTATTGAAGAAGAAATAATAACGATTAAAATTACTTGATGGAGAAAAAACCATTTTGGAGTGGGCCCCGCAAACCAATGACTGGCGGACCTGGACCTCGCCCACAAGGTGGCCGAAACAAATTTCGCGGCAACCAAAAAAAGGATAAAGATGAACATGCAATCAACGACCAGATTCGTGCTCAAGAAGTGCGATTGGTTGGCGACAATGTAGAAGAAGGTATTTATCCTATCGCTAAAGCGCTCAAGATTGCCGACGATTTGGAACTCGACCTCATCGAAATCGCCCCTATGGCTCAACCACCCGTGTGCCGTGTGATGGACTATCAAAAGTTCCAATATCAGCAACGCAAACGCTTGAAAGAGCAAAAGGCGAAATCCACCAAGGTAGTGGTGAAGGAAATCAGATTCGGTCCACAAACCGATGCTCACGACTACGATTTCAAGCTCAAGCATGCCATTGGCTTCCTTAAAGAAGGCGCCAAGGTGAAGAGCTATGTGTTCTTTAAAGGCCGTTCTATCCTTTTCAAGGAACAGGGTGAAGTGCTTCTGCTTCGTTTTGCCAACGACCTGGAAGAATATGGCAAGCTCGACCAAATGCCAGTGCTTGAAGGTAAGCGTATGACCATTATGCTTTCGCCTAAGAAAGCAAAGGATGCTCCAAAGAAGGACAAGCAAAAGGCCGAAAAGCCAGCTGCTAAGCCTGAAACCACTGCTCCTGAAGAGTAATCCCGTAAAGCGAAAAGAAAAGGAGTGTAGGCTTGGTAAGTGCCTGCCTCCGCTTATTAATAACTTTTTTTAAATAACAACAAAAAATGCCAAAAGTTAAGACTAATTCCGGTGCCAAAAAAAGGTTCACCTTTACCGGAACAGGAAAGATTAAAAGAAAACATGCTTACAAGAGTCACATCTTGACAAAGAAGACCAAGAAGGTGAAGAGAAACCTTACTCACGTTGCTATCGTGGACAAGGCTAACCTCGATTCAGTTCGTCTCCTTCTCGTTAAGAAGTAATTCACTATCGAGTTAAGTTTTATTTTAATCAAAAGAGATTTTTTTTATCATTTTTATTAACCGAGTGTTTAGCACATAAGAGCACCACAGCGTGCCGCTAACATTCAAAATCAATTTAAAAAAATGCCAAGATCAGTAAATCACGTTGCTTCAAGAGCTAAACGTAAAAAGATTCTTAAACTTACAAGAGGTTATTTCGGCGCTCGCAAAAACGTCTGGACCGTTGCCAAGAACACTTGGGAAAAAGGTTTGACTTATGCTTATCGCGATCGTAAGAACAAAAAGCGCAACTTCCGCGCTCTTTGGATTCAACGTATCAACGCAGCTGCGCGTCTCGAAGACCTTTCATACTCTAAGCTCATGGGTATGCTTCACAAGGCAGGTATCGAAATCAACCGTAAGGTGCTCGCTGACCTCGCTATGAACAACCCTGAAGCTTTCAAGGCTATCGTAGAAAAGGCTAAGAACGCTTAAGAGTAGGGTAGTGCCTGAATAAGGCGCCTCTAAGGGTATTAAATGGACAGATTCGCCCATCAAGGGCGATTCCGTCCATTTTTTTGTTCTTGAAAAAACATTCAAGTTCTTTTTTTTTTAAAAAAACTGTGTAACTTTGCAATCAAAACATTGCTAACCTCTTATTACTTTATTGATATGAAAAAAATAGTGCTTTTTGCTTGTTTAGCTCTTGCTTTTGTGGGCTTGAATTCGTGCGACGATGATGAAATGTATATTTGGGATTATACCAATATTTCGGTGGGGATTACCGTACAAGATGCGAATGGAGTTGATTTGCTCGATTCTGCAGCGCTGAACACTGTGGTGAACGATGGAATCACTGTGAGCTACGGTGGTCGCACTTATCCTCTTATGAATTTTGAGGAATACAATGAACTGTATTATACGCAGCATGACGCAAATCATCTGGCTAAAGTGAAGCGTAAAGCACTTGCTCCACGTCCATTAGGCTTGATTTTGTGGGACAAGAAACTACGACCACAATATCAATCCCGTAATTTTATGGAATTTGGCGACTTTGATTCAACTGACGAGAGTGATAACATCTCTTTTACTATCAATTGGGGAGACGGTAAGTCTGATAATGTGGAAATCACTAATAAAATCCTCAAAAAAGCGAAACATGGCCAGTTGATTTTTGAAAGAACTTTCAAACTCAATGGCAAATTAGTGTATAAAGGCGACAGTCCGTCGGTCATGCTTACTTTCCAGAAGTAGAGAAGCGCGAGCAACCCTTGCAGGCTGTTCAAACAACTGTGACTTGATTGGTGGAGTTCTTATACTGTGCTTTTTGGGAATTGGTGCGGGAATGGTTAGTGGAATAACATAAGTGCTAAAAATGGGCAACGTGTTTTTTTTCAGTGTCGGATATTTGCGGTAACCATTTTTTTTGCTAAATTTGCAATACAGAAAGATCATTGAAATATTTGCCGCATCAAAGCTGATTGGGATACTCTTCAAACTATATGAAATCCCGAGTAAGCAACCCATAATTGCCAATGGCGGGCCTCGACCGTAAGGTGTATCTGCGGATACCGGAGGATTACAAAGGTGTGGGTGCCCTCAAATCCTGTATTTATCGGAGTTTCATCACATCCCTTTGGTGTGGATTTCTCATAGGAGTCGCTGCTTGCATTAACACGGGCGGCGACTTTATTTTTTATTACCACTAAGAATC
>JAKSMA010000135.1 GCA_024400895.1 Muribaculaceae bacterium
TAAATCAATAGCCCTAATTAAAAGTAAATCAGTAACTAAGGATTAGTTTACATCAGAAGAACCGTCCCTTTGATGTAATTTTTTTGAACCAAAATTTTCATAATATGGGACAAAATAAGTGTGGCTACATGAATGGGAGTGTGAAAAAATGAACTATCTTTGTAGTGTTATTTAAATATTTATATAAAACTTATCACACTTATGAAGAAAAAGCTGACCAAAGTGCTTGTTTTGGGCTCTGGAGCACTCAAAATCGGTCAAGCCGGGGAATTTGATTATTCTGGTTCTCAAGCCTTGAAGGCATTAAGAGAAGAAGGCATTAGTTCTGTATTAGTTAATCCAAACATCGCAACCATCCAAACCTCTGAAGGTATTGCCGACAAGGTGTACTTCTTGCCAGTCAACACTCATTTTGTGACTGAAATCATCAAGAAGGAACGCCCTGATGGTATTTTGCTCGCATTTGGTGGTCAGACCGCTCTTAACTGCGGTACTGAACTTTTCCAAAAGGGCATCCTTAAGGAATATGGTGTGGAGGTGCTTGGCACCTCAGTTGAGGCCATTATGGACACTGAAGACCGCGACTTGTTTGTGAAGCGACTGAGTGAAGTGGGTTTGAAGACCCCTGTTAGCGAAGCAGTGGAAACTATGGATTCTGCCATTGCAGCCGCCAACAGCATCGGCTACCCAATAATGATTCGCTCGGCTTACGCATTGGGCGGCTTAGGCTCTGGTATTTGTCCTGACGAGAAGAGATTTATTGAAATTGCTGAGAGTGCATTCACCTTTGCGCCACAGGTGCTGGTGGAAGAGTCGCTCAAGGGATGGAAAGAAATTGAGTTTGAAGTGATTCGTGATGCCAACGACCACTGCTTCACAGTGGCAAGTATGGAAAACTTTGACCCGCTGGGCATTCACACCGGTGAATCAATCGTGGTGGCTCCTACTTGCTCGCTCTCTGAAGAGCAAGTGGCTATGCTTCAAGAGCTAAGTATCAAGTGCGTGCGTCACCTCAACATAGTGGGCGAATGTAACATCCAATTCGCATTCAATGCCGAAACCAACGACTACCGCATCATTGAAGTGAATGCTCGCTTGAGCCGTAGTTCAGCTCTTGCTTCGAAGGCTACCGGCTATCCACTCGCTTTCGTGGCAGCAAAGATTGCTCTGGGCTACACACTCGACCAAATCGGCGAAATGGGCACGCCAAACTCTGCTTATGTGGCACCATCGCTCGATTATCTGATTTGCAAGATTCCTCGTTGGGATTTGACAAAGTTTGCCGGCGTGAGTCGCCGCATTGGCTCAAGTATGAAGTCGGTGGGCGAAATCATGTCGATTGGCCGCACCTTCGAAGAAATTATGCAAAAGGGTCTTCGTATGATTGGCCAGGGAATGCACGGTTTCGTGGGCAACGACCATTTGAAATTTGAAAACCTTGATGATGAATTGGCCAACCCAACCGATTTGCGCACGTTCGCCATTGCACAGGCTTTGGAGGAAGGCTACAGCATCGACCGCATCTACGAGCTTACCAAGATAGACAAGTGGTTCCTTGGCAAGTTGAAAAACATTGTCGATTTCAAGGAAAAGCTTTGTGGATACAACACGCTTGAAGAAATTCCTGCAGATGTGCTTCGCGAAGCAAAGATTCTTGGTTTTAGCGACTTCCAAATCGGCCGCTTCGTGTTGAAACCAGAGGTTGGCAATATGGAGAAAGAAAACCTTGCCGTGCGCGCTTACCGAAAGAAACTCGGCATTCTTCCAGCAGTGAAGCGCATCAACACTGTGGCAAGCGAACATCCCGACCTCACCAACTACCTGTATATGACCTACAGCGTGGAAGGTTATGATGTGAACTATTATAACAATGAAAAATCTGTTGTGGTGCTCGGCTCTGGTGCATATCGCATCGGTAGCTCTGTGGAATTTGACTGGTGCTCGGTAAACGCTATCCAGACAGCCCGCAAGCTCGGCTACAAGAGCATCATGATTAACTATAATCCCGAAACCGTGTCGACCGACTACGATATGTGCGACCGCCTATATTTCGACGAATTGTCGTTTGAACGCGTGCTCGATGTTATCGACCTTGAGTCGCCTCGCGGCGTGGTGGTATCGGTGGGTGGCCAGATTCCAAACAATTTGGCCATGAAACTTCATCGTCAGAGTGTGCCTATCCTCGGCACTTCCCCTGTGTCGATCGACCGTGCAGAAAACCGCAACAAGTTCTCGGCTATGCTCGACCAACTCGGCATTGACCAGCCACAGTGGAGCGCCCTCACCAGCATGGATGATGTGAAGGCATTTGTTGACAAGGTGGGCTATCCAGTGCTCGTTCGTCCGTCGTATGTGCTTTCGGGTGCAGCGATGAATGTGTGCTACGATGAAGAGGAACTCCAACGCTTCCTCCTCATGGCCAGCGAAGTGAGCAAAGAATATCCAGTGGTGATTTCTCAGTTCATGACCGAGACCAAGGAAATTGAATTCGACGCAGTGGCCGACCATGGCGAAGTGGTGGAATATGCCATCAGCGAACACGTGGAATTTGCAGGTATTCACTCCGGCGATGCCACTATGGTGTTCCCTGCCCAGCACATCTATTTCTCTACTGCCCGCCAAATCAAGAAAATCAGCCGTGCTATTGCTAAGGAACTCAATATTAGCGGTCCGTTCAATATCCAGTACTTGGCTAAAGGCCGTGAAGTGAAGGTAATTGAGTGTAACCTGCGTGCTTCTCGCAGTTTCCCATTCGTGAGCAAGGTGCTGAAACGCAACTTCATCGAAACCGCCACCAAGATTATGCTCGATGCCCCTTACACTCGCCCCGACAAGAGCGCGTTCGATATCGACCGCATAGGTGTGAAGGCTTCGCAATTCAGTTTCGCCCGTCTGCAAAACGCCGACCCGGTGCTTGGCGTTGACATGTCGTCGACCGGTGAAGTTGGTTGCTTGGGCGATGACTACAATGAAGCATTGCTCAACGCACTTATCGCTACCGGTTACAGCATTCCAGAAAAGCGAGTGCTCATTTCAAGCGGCGAAACTCGCTCAAAGGTCGACTTGCTCGATTCAAGTTTGTTGCTCCAGAAGTGCGGCTATGAAATTTACGGCACCGAAGGCACCTGCAAGTTCATGAACGAACATGGTGTGAAGGCACACAAGGTGAGCTGGCCAGATGAAGAGGCCGACGACAATGTGATGCACATGATTGGCGACCACAAGTTTGAACTCATCGTCAACATACCAAAGAACCACTCAAAGCGTGAGCTGACCAATGGTTACCGCATCCGTCGTGGTGCCATCGACCACAACATTCCATTGATTACGAATGTGCGCCTTGCCAAAGCATTTATCGATGCGTTCTGCAACCTCAAACTCAACGACATCAAAATCAAGAGCTGGCAAGAATACGACGAAAAGTAAAAACGTAGTAACACATCTTCTAATATAATTTTGGAGCACCCTTTTGTGGGGTGCTCCAAATGTTTTTTCGTAGTATGAAAAATCCCTGCTTCTGGTGTGGGAAGCAGGGATGTGTGGTCTGGAATAAAGGGGGGGATGGGATTAGTTGCCGCCCCAGTATTGCGAATTGCCGTATACTTCTATGAACTGGTTGCCCACTTCGCGGATGCAGTAGAACACGCCACCTTCGGGTCCAGGATGACGCATGTAGATTTCAAGTCCTTCGTCGGTGCCAGCAATTACTGAAAGTTCTGGCCAACCGAAATCACCGTCGTCGTCGACGCGCCATACCGAATATGGGTCTTTTGAATCGTATCTGCCCCAGAAGTCAAATGTGGAGACTAATTCGCCTTCAGCGAAGCAAACGAGTGATGCGAGAGCGTTGAATGGACCAGCTTCTTCACCTTTATGTTCAAACACCACGATATAAAAGTGGCGCTCGCCGCTTGGGATATCGGCAATCCAGTGCACGGATTTGATGCCACGCTTGTAGTGGAACTTGATGTCGTCGAGCATCCATTGGTTTTTGCAAGTTTCCTTCTTTTCGCCGAATTTCCAGCGGCTGAATTGCAGTGGATGGTGGGTCTTGAACCATGAGTCCTTTACGATGATAGGGGTGGCTTCGTATGGTTCGTAACCACGGAACATCTTCTTGGTGAACGATGGAGTGACCATGCGGAAGTTGAAATCGTTGTCCTTCGCCATTTTTACGAATTTTACATCGGTGATATGAGGCTTGAACACCATCTTAGTGTAGGCTTGTGGAGATTTGATGGCTACGTCGCTGATGCCGAGGAATGTGTTTTTTGCGTATTCTTCGGGAGCCACGAAAATGGGGTGTTCCTTGATGGTGATGTCGGAAGGAAGGCGCAGGTGTCTGCCCATAGTGTTCACGAACTCATGCTTGCTGATCTCAAAGAAATTTTTCTCGCTGTATTCGGTGCCTTTTGTCACTTTTGCGAAAAACTTTTTGGTTTCGGCGCTGCTTGCTGCTTTGCCATCTTCGGTGAGGTACTTCACTGTGGTTTTCCCGTTTTTGCCATCGTAGGTGCTTTCTTCCACAAATGTGGCTTGCTCGGCCAGGCCGTTCTTCATTACCGTGAGGATGGCCTGGGTCACACCTGCATGCTTACTTGAAATCACTTTCACGAGGTTGCCGTTGATGACCACGTCGTCAGATTTTGAGTCTTCGGCCACGGTGTAGAGTCCGCCATTCTTGTCTTGTGCATAGAGCACGCCAGCCTTTCCGTCGTGGGTACGCACCCATATTTCCCACACACCGTCGTTGTCAATGTCGATAGGCATATACACATCGGGGTGACATGCGGGCGAGGGAATGAAGTTGATGAACTGGTGCTGCACGGTTTCAAGATTATTGAAAAGTGCAGTGATTGCCTTGTAGGCAGCTTCGTTTTCGTACCAAGCCCACGATTTCGGAGAGATGAAAGCCAAAATGAGGCCCAATAATGCGATTTTTTTCATTTTCTATTCATTGATTATGTTATGTGGCAAAGGTATATATTTTTTTTCGAATTGCCATTTTTTTATTTTTGAAAAAAAGCCCTTGTTCGTGCTGCGCTCAAAAATGGTGATGCCAACATTATATAAATAATGAGTAGCGGCGATTCGTTTTTTTGTGGGGAGCCGTGCTTTTTTTGTGTGAAATCTTTGTTTTTTTCGGCAATGTTTGCTAAATTCGTAACCGAGAGTAGCAGTGTGCTGCCTCTTAAATTGAAAGCGCTATGAAAATCAACCAGTTTCTGCAATATCTTCGCTACGAGCGAAACCTCTCGCCACTCACGGTGAAGGCCTACGGCGATGATTTGCACCAACTGTCGGATTTTCTGACACGCGGCAACGCCGAGTTCCACCACAGTAGCGTCACGCCTTCCGACCTTCGTGCCTGGATGGTCGACCTTTCCAGCCGAGGCGATAGTGCTCGCACCGTGAGGCGGAAGATGCAGGCTGCACGCGCCTTTTTCAAATGGCTTGTGAAAGTGGGGGAGGTGGAGGCCAATCCTGCTGCCGACATTGAGTTGGCAAAGGTGCCGAAACGATTGCCGCAATATGTGCGCGAAGAAGGGCTGAATGCGATGCTCGATGCTCCGTTGCCTGATGATGCCGATTTTGTGGAGGTGAGAAACCGATTGATTCTTGCCATCCTCTACGGCACGGGCATCCGAAGGGCAGAGCTGATAGGATTGCTCGACCGCAATGTCGACACAGCACAGTGCCAGATGAAGGTGCACGGTAAGCGCGATAAAGATCGCATCGTGCCATTTGGCGAAGAGCTGAAGATGCTGATAGAGCGGTACCGAAGGCTCAGGGCAGATGTGCTTCCGGCGGGAGTAGGTGAATTGCTCGTGACCGAGAAAGGCGCGGCCATGTATCCATCATTAGTATATAAGGTGGTGCATGAGTGCCTTGATGAGGCGGGAGTGAAAGGCAAGAAAAGTCCGCACGTGCTTCGCCACAGTTTCGCAAGCGCAATGCTGAACAACGGCGCTGAGATTAATAGCGTGAAAGAGATACTCGGGCACGAATCGCTCGCCGCTACGCAAGTGTATACACATATCACGTTTAGTGAACTTAAACATAATTACAAACACGCCCATCCAAGGGCCCTAAAAAAAGGAGGGTAATATGGAAGTAAAAATTAAAGCCATCCATTTCGATGCAACTGAAAAACTGGAGCAATTCATCACCAAGAAAGTGGAAAAGCTCGTTAAGCATCATGAAGAGATTTCACTCGTGGAAGTGACCTTGAAAGTTGTGAAGCCAGAAACGGCCATGAACAAAGAGGCTGGTATCAAGGTGGAAGTGCCACAGCACGGCGATTTGTTCGCAAGCAAGGTGGCCGACACTTTTGAGGAAGCTGTAGATTTGGCTGTCGACGCTCAGAAAAAACAACTTGAAAAATTGAGCAAAGTGAAATAATGATTTTGCAAAAACTGTGAAAGCAACCGGTTCTTCACGGTTGTGACAAAATAATGATGCCGGCTGCTGGTGGCTATGATTGTAGAATACCGCTTTGCAGCCGGCATTGTTTTTTTTGAGGGTGTGAAGAGAATGACGCATGTCTGATTTGGAGAATTGGCAGGGGTGATGAGGCCAAAAAAAGCGCCATTTTTCGAAATAAAGTGATTTTTTTTGAAAAAAAGATTGAAAATATTTGCTGTTTCAAAAAATATGCGTACCTTTGCACTCGCTTGAAACAAGCAACTGCCTCTTTAGCTCAGTTGGCCAGAGCACGTGATTTGTAATCTCGGGGTCGTT
>JAKSMA010000136.1 GCA_024400895.1 Muribaculaceae bacterium
TCATTTATGGCTATTGCGTTACTTATAACGTAAAAAAGGTGTGAGCCCTTCTTACCGTTATCGGAGGCTAAGCGTAGAATTCTGAACCTCATCCAAGAATAAGAATAATGCCCGCACCCTATGTTGGGGTTAGGCATCGTGTTATCTTTATTCTTGGATTTGTCAGCTTTCCACGCATTTGCATACGTCAAAAGCCAACCATCACTGGTGTGGTGTTGTATTCAGATAATTAAGTTTCCACGCTTATTCTGGATAACCACAATGATAGCCGATGCTTTAATATGTTAATATTCCTGTAATTTCTGTTTTGTGTCGTCTTTGCTGAAGCAAAGAAAAATCTGCTTGAATTTATTTGTTTTACTTTATGTTATTTCTTTAGTTCTTGAACAACTTGATGCAGTGTAGATACCTGAATCCTATTCTGACTTGCTGTTTCAATCGATTGGTCCGTTCTGCTTTAGAAGCAGTCAGTATAGTATATGAAAAGCTGTATTTTCTGATTTTTGAATCAGTCGAGGTATACGAGGGTGCCGCAAGGCTCTCCGGAGAGCACTTTGCGCAGGTTGCCTTTCACGTCCATGTTGAACACGTGGATAGGCAAATTGTTTTCCTTGCACATGATGGTAGCGGTCATGTCCATCACTTTGAGGTTGCGGCTATAGATTTCGTCGTAGGTAATCTTGTCGAATTTGGTGGCAGTTGGGTCCTTTTCAGGGTCGGCGGTGTAGATGCCGTCGACACGGGTGCCCTTGAGCATCACTTCTGCTTCCACTTCAATGCCACGGAGAGCAGAACCTGTGTCGGTGGTGAAGAATGGGTTGCCTGTGCCGCACGACATGATAGCCACTTTTCCTTGCTCCATCGCTTCGATAGCGCGCCACTTGCTGTATTGCTCGCCGATTGGGAACATGTTGATGGCGGTGAGCACTTGCGATGGCTGGCCCACTGCGTCGAGACCAGAACTGAGGGCGATAGAGTTGATGACGGTTGCCAACATGCCCATTTGGTCGCCTTTCACGCGGTCGAAACCTTGAGCCGCCCCTTTGAGTCCGCGGAAGATGTTGCCACCGCCAATCACGATAGCCACTTGCACTCCAGCGTCGACCAATTCCTTGATTTGTTCGCAATAGTCGGCCACACGTTGTGGGTCGATACCGTAACCTTGTTCGCCTTGCAGCGATTCGCCGCTGAGTTTGAGAAGCACACGCTTATAAATTGCTTTCATAATTTTATGTCTTTATTTGTTTGTTGATGATTTCGTAATGCAAAAATAGCGAGTTTCGCAGCAACTACCAAAAAAAAGGTTGGACAATCTGATGCGATGGTCCAACCTTGATATCTTGCTTTGATTAAATCTTCAATTATTTAGAAGCCTTAGCACGTTCGATATACTTGTCGATGTTCATGTTGAGGGCGAAGCCAGGGAATTTCGACTTCATTTCTTCATAAACTGCGAGTTCGTCGTCGTACTTCTTTGTAGCGTGAAGTACGGTAGCTTTCTTCTTCATGAACACAGGAGTGAGCGATTCGTTGTCGCCTGCTTGGCTGATGGCCTTGTCGTAGGTGCTGAGCGCTTGGTCGTAGTTCTTCTTGTTCACGTAGCAGTCTGCCAAAAGTGAAAGAGCTGCAGGACCCATGATTTTACCATTGAAGCTTGAACCTTCGAGAAGCTTGATAGCTTCGTCGTACTTCTTTTGCTTATAGAGAATGGTAGCGGCCATTTGAGCAGCACGGTCGGCAGGCGCGTATGATTCTTGAGCGGCTTTCTTGTAAGCAACGAGTGCTGCAGAGTCGCCCTTCATCATATATTCCATATCGGCCTTGTTGACCATATTTTGTGCATCTTTAATACCATTGTTGCGAACCATCAAGAAGATGGCAACTGCCGCGAATACAGCAACGATAGCAGCAACGCCATAGATGATAAGTTTCTTGTTGTTTTCAAGTTTTTGCTCCATTGAGGTGAGCTTTTCGTTCACGTCTTCAACGGTTGTACGAGTTTGTTTAATGTCTTGTTTAGCCATATTATATGTTTAACTAAAAAATTTTCTATGTTTCAGCTTGCAAAATTAATAGTAATTCTTGTGATTTAAAAGTAAATCGGTGATTATTTTTCAAAAAAGCGCTAAATCATATGAAATTATACGCTTAAAATGCGTAATTTTGTGTACGAAAACGGGAAATCCCGAGGTTATCTATATTTAGCAGTTTCTAAACAGATATTCATTGTGAAAAAAATCCTTTTGGTAATGAGTGTGCTGCCTTTGCTTTGGTGCTGCCAGGGTAATGGTGGGAGCGGAACCACAAGCAACCAGCTCGATACTGGCACGACTACGGTTTCGTCGGCCGAATCTGATGGCGAACGCATTGCCACTATGACGGAAGAGGTGCGTATGCTGATGGAGCAATACGACATGGAGCACAAACCTGAGTTGCTTCAGCAGGCTATGACCATTAATGATAGCATTGAGCGGCTCGACACCACCCAACAAGGGCGCTTCAACACGGCTTTTATGCGCGCGCAGCTCCTCGCTAAGGGTGGCCACATGCGTGAAGCAATGGAGATTCAGGAACATTTGCTGAGCAGTAATCTCGACGATTTCGTACGCCTCCAATTTTATGCTGGGAAATACCGCATGGAGGGCAAACTCGACTCGATGAACATCTATGCCGAGCGCGCCTTGAGCAAATGCGACAAATTGATTGCCGACAGCACCCAGGCTGCCGATGTGGTGGACCAGGCATTGATGAACAAAATCAACATCTACCAAATTCTCGACAATCGTGCCAAAGCTAAGGAAGCTAACGACCAGTTGGCCAGCCGCCATAAGGATGAGCCAGATTATCAACTGACCGAGTCGCAGTTCAACGAAGAATTCAATGCTGCGCGAGCATCGCTCAACCAGTCGGCTGAAGCCTATCGCAAAGACGAGAAGAAAAAGGAGAAACCGGAAGTTAGAAATTAGATGTTAGAAGTTAGAAGTTAGATATTAGATGTTAGAAATTAGATGTTAGATAGCTTTGGAGGGTTTGATTTTCGATAGATTCTACATTTTATTATAAATAAGCTTTTGTACGATTGCGAAGAGGCCTTGCGCTGAAGTTCGAAATTTAATTCGTATATTTGCATCATCAAAACCACTTAACATCAATTATCAACAGGTATGGAAATTAGATGTCCACATTGCGGAAAAAAGCAATCGCTCACTCTGGCGGAACTCAATGCCAGTGGCGGCGTGGTGATTTGCCCACAGTGCGTGAGCGAATTCTCTGTGGATGTGGCCAGCGTGCCCGATGAACCAGTGGTTGAGCCTGCTGAGCAAACTCCTGCAGCCGAAGTGGCGATGAAAATTGCCTTTTGCCCCACATGTGGCAAGCACTTGCCCGTGAAAGGATTGAACTTCTGCCCATTCTGTGGTGCTCCGCTGCCTCTTTCTGGGGGAAACCCTGTTTCGCCTCAAGCGCCAGCTGCTGCGGCTCCACAGCCTGTTCAACCACAAAAGAAAGCATCGTCGCCAAAAGCGGAAGAAGAGACTCCTGAACAGAAACTTGCCTCGTTGCCATTTGTGAAAGCTTCGCATATTGTGGCCCCGCAACACGAGCCTGCAAGTTGGCGTTTCAAGCTTATGGCGTGGGTGGTGATAGCTGTCCTCATTGTGCTGTTTGTGCTGATGGTATGGCACGGGAATCAGGAATAATACTCAAAATCCAGAAAAATCGTTGTTCACTTCTTAAATTTCCCTAAATTATGCATTGCGTTAGGGGAAAAATTGCTATATTAGCATATCAATTGAAAATAACCAAGAAAAAACCAAAAATGACCGAAAACAACAGATACTGTGTGATACTTTGCGGCGGATGTGGAAGCCGCCTCTGGCCTAAGAGCCGCATACAAATGCCAAAACAGTTTATCGACTTCCTGGGAACAGGTCAATCGCTGCTCCAGCTCACTGTGGCGCGCCTGAAAGGCATTATACCACAAGAAAATATTTTTATGCTTACTCAAACAGAGTATGCCGAAATCGTGAAGCAACAAGTGCCGGAAATCAGCGAGAGCCAAATATTGCTTGAACCCGCCCGCCGTCGCACTGCTCCTGGCAATGCGTGGGCAGCCTATCATATCAAGGCCATTAATCCAGATGCGAAAATCATGGTGGCGCCTTGCGACAACATTATTCTCCGTGTGGATGAATTCCGACAGAGCGTGGTGAAGGCGTTCGAATTTATAGAGCAGAACGACGACACATTGCTTACTTTCGGTGTAAAGCCCACCCATCCCGAAACTCGCTATGGCTATATTCAGCAGGGTAAAGAAATCGATGGCGAATTCGCAACAGTGAAGACATTCACCGAAAAGCCCGACCTTGAATTGGCAAAGGTGTTTATCGACAGTGGCGAATTCTATTGGAATACAGGTATCTTCTTCTGGAGTGCCGACACCATTATCAAGGCGCTCCTTGAGAATGCATCTGTGGAGGTGTCGCCCAAATTTGCCGAAGGCGAAGGCATCTATGGCACGGAACGTGAAACTGAGTTTATCAAAGAGATTTATGAGGTGAGTCCGAGCGCATCGATTGATTATGCCGTGCTCGACAAAGCCGACAATGTGACCGTGCTCCGTGTGGAAGGTATCGGCTGGACCGACCTTGGTACTTGGGGAGCACTCTATGATGTGAGCCCAAAGACTCGCGAAGGAAATGTGGTGCAGAGAGCAAAGGCAATGATGGTAAACAGCCGCAACAATGTGGTGTCGGTCAAGAGCGACAAGTTGGTAATTGTTTCGGGCCTCGACGACTACATCATCGCCGACAGCGACAACGCCCTACTCATCGTGCCCCGCAGCGAAGAGCAGAAAATCCGCAACTACGTCCGCGAAGTAAAAGCCGTCCACGGCGACAAATACTTGTAGACAACCAAATATCTACACACATAAATCCACCGACAGGGCAAGCGCATCAAAATCCGCGCCACCTGTTGGTGGATTTTTTATGCCTATAAGTCAATCTTGTTGACTCTTTTGCTTCGGTTGGTTTTGTTGCCTGTTAGTCGTCGTTGTCGACGCTGCTTTGGTTGATGCGTTTGCCTTGGTTGGCTGCCTTTTGGTTTTGGCTTTGCTTTTTAGCCGCCTCAGCCCTTTCGCGCTTCTGTTTCTGCTCTTTCGCTGCGCTTCTGCTCTTGTTTAGCAGCTTCTTTTTCTTCTTTTTCTTTGAGTTTTCTCAGTTTTTCCTTCTGCTTAGCCAGGCGCTCAGCCTCTTTCTTTTCTTCTGTCGCACGCTTTTCTGCGAGTTTGCGAGCCTCTTTCTCAGCCTTTTCGCGCTCTTTGCGCAGTTGCTCTTTCTCTTTTTCGGTCAGTTGCTTTTCCGCTACGGCAGGTTGCTCCTTCTTTGGTTTCGGAGGCACGGTTTCTTGTGTGCGAGGGCGAGAGTGAGCCTTGCTGCCCTTCATCAAGATATCTTTCAAGCCACAGCCTTTATTGAAACGGCAAAGGTCCACCACATGGTCGATGCCGGCAATGACACCTTTTTCAGAGAATTGCCACAGAATCCATTTTGCACCGCCGGTGAGGCGAGGCTCCACCTTTGAATAGCGCGCAATGAAAAGAGGGTAGCCCGAAATGCGTCCACTGAGATATGAGTTGTAGAACGCACTGCCGGTGTAAATCATCGGGCGGCAGCCATAGTGGCGCTCGAGCATGTCGGCAAACATGAGCACGGAGTCGGCAAGAGCCTGTGGAGTGATGGTGCCACGCACCTCCACATCGATAAGCGGAATCAGGTCTTGCTCCTCTTTCTTCACCACCGAGGTGAAGTTGCGAAACTGTTTTTCTACCGACACCGTCGGGCGGAAAAAGTGATATGCGCCCACATGAATGCCATATTGACGAGCGTTTTCAATGTTGAATTGATAGTGGCGCGAACGATAGGTGGCGCCTTCGGTGGCTTTTACATATACGAATTTGATATTCTTGTCCTGTGCGGTGGCACTCCAGTCGATGTCCTTCTGGTAGCTCGACACGTCGATGCCGTCGTAAATCAGATTCGCAGCCGAACCGTCGACGGTGACTTGTGCACGCAAAGAGCCCACTACCATATTGAGCAGCAGTGCTATTAGTGCATATTTCAGTCGACCAGAAGAGAATTTCATTCGTCTATATTTTAAAAAAGCGTATACAAAGATAGGTAAATCCCTTGAATTTGTAGCTTAACAAAAATGTGAAAATGCTAAAAAAACATTATTGCTAACCTTCCATTATCGGAAGAACCTGCCAATCACGGGTAATTTGGCAAACATTTCGCCCATGTGCTCGCGCTTGAACATTACCACGAAGAACACCATCATCAGCACGATGCGATAGAGCGTGTCGAGCAGTTCGCTTCCGAATGGATGCCATAGCATGGCTGCAAATAGGGCGCCTGCCAGCACGGTGTAGATGGCAATGTCCTTCATAGGATAGGCGATGGGGTAGTATTTCTGTCCCACAAAGTAGCTCAGCACCATGGCTGTGCCGTAGCCTGCGAAACCACCCCACGCACAAGCCATATAGCCATACTTAGGCACCAGGAAGATGTTGATGGCGAAGAGCACGGCGCATCCCACAAATGAGAATACTGCACCCCAGATGGTCTTGTCGATGAGTTTGTACCAGAACGAAAGGTTGAAATACACGCCCATCATGATTTCTGCAGCCATCACAATAGGCACCACCT
>JAKSMA010000137.1 GCA_024400895.1 Muribaculaceae bacterium
CAAGCACAAGTGTACCCAAAGTTTGCACCTTATAGCCACGGTCGGTGCTCATGGCGCCAAAGTTGGTAACCACCCAGTAGTATGAGTCGTTGGCGTGAGAAACGGTCATTGCACCAGCACCGATGGCCATGCACACGAGTGTTGCGCCCATTGGGGTGTCGAAACCGAGCACACCAAGCAGAGGAGCCACGATACCTGCTGTGGTGGTCAGTGCCACAGTGCTTGAACCTTGTGCAGTCTTCAGGATTGCGGCAAGCACGAATGGGAAGAAAATACCCAATGCCTTAAACACGTCGGCGTTGTCCTTGATATAGTTCACCATGTCGCTACTTGCAATCACCTTTCCAAGCACGCCACCTGCAGCAGTAATGAAAAGGATTGGACCAACGGTCTTGAGCGTTTCGTTAGTGAGCTTGTAGAAATCTTTGCCCATCTTTGAAGAGAAGAGTTGGCAAACGGCGAAGATGGTACCCACTGCAAGTGCAATGATAGGCGTACCGAGCAATTTCACGATATCAACCCACACACTGGCTTCAACACCAAGCATCGAAACCACAGAACTCGCAGCCATCAGCAGGATAGGCACAAGAATAGGAGCAAGAGCACTTGCTGCGCTTGGGAGTTTGCCATAGGAAGCCACGAGTTCTTCGTAAGTTTTGGTCACCTCATCACTGTCGGCTTCATCGTCGGCTTTCACCTTCTTGCCGATATAGTTGGCATAAATCAAACCGCAAACGAGAGGAAATATTGAGCAGAGCACACCAATGCCAATCACCATCAAAAGGTTTTCGCCCACGCCGAGTGTATTGGCTGCAGCGATAGGGCCTGGTGTGGGTGGAATAAACACATGGGCGAGATACAAACCGGCAGAAAGACCGAAAGTCATAGCCACCGAACTTGCACCCGTGCGCTTCACGATAGCTTTACGGATTGGGTTGAGAATCACGAAACCTGAGTCGCAGAACACAGGAATAGAAACCACCCAGCCCATGAGTTCCATGGCAAGAACAGGATGCTTATTGCCCACCGCACGAATCACGAGGTCGGCAAACTTAAGAGCAGCGCCTGTGGCTTCAAGAATAGAGCCAATGAGCGCACCGAGAATAATCACGATACCAATGCTGGTGAATGTGCCAGAAAAGCCCGCGCCAATCACTTTAGCGATGCCATCCACTGTGTCGCCGTTTTCCAGGGTCTTGTCGACCAAAGGAATGCCAGCAGCCAGTCCCAGAATCAGTGAAATACCCATAATAGAGATAAATGGGTGAATCTTGAATTTTGATATGGCAACAATCATAAGCGCAATTGCCACAACAAATGCAATAACGAGAGAAAAGCCTGTCATAATTGTAATTGTTTTTGGTTAATGGTTAGTTTTTGAGTTAGTAGTTTTTTGGTTTTCAGTTCCTAAAAGTAGTAATTTTTTCACTAATTAGCAACACTTTGCCACAACAAAATCACAAAACACAAATCACAGTAGCGAAACAGCCCCGCAACAGCAAGCCCACACACACTCTCTCGCCCACACACACCACACCCACACACACCAAAAGTTATGTAAATCTGCAGTCCCACTTCAAAATTACATAAATTTTATACAGAAAAACGCTTCAAATCTCAAAAAAGTTATGTAAATTTGCGGTCGTACTTCAAAATTACATAAAAAATGAACAAATACATCAGCAGAAAAGTAGAGGCCACAATTTTGGAAGCCTCGCAGTATTTTCCCGTGATTATCGTAACTGGCCCACGGCAAGCAGGAAAAAGTACACTCATCAAGCATCTGTTTCCTAACTTTGCGCAGTACTCGCTCGAAGATTACGATGTGAGAAGCATCGCCACAAATGATCCAAAGCGCTTTTTGCAATCGTCGGAGAAAGGTATGGTAATTGATGAAGTACAAAATTGCCCTGAATTGCTTTCGTATTTGCAAGGGATCGTCGACAATCATCCCGAGAGGCGCTATGTGCTATCCGGAAGCGCAAATTTCTCACTACTGCATTCTGTAAAGCAATCTTTAGCAGGACGCGCTTTTATCATCGACCTACTTCCTCTATCTATGGAAGAAGCAGGCGAACTCATCCAAACATCCTCAACAAACGAGCTATTGTTTAACGGACTGTATCCTGGAGTGCAGACAGGCGAACGGCCTGCGAAATTCATGTATCCTGCCTATGTGCGCACTTACCTTGAAAGAGATGTTAGAGAGCTTATCAATGCAAGAAACATTATGCAGTTCAACACATTTCTGAAAATTTGTGCAGGCAGAATCGGGCAAATATTCAATGTGTCGCAAGTGGCAACGGAAGTAGGAGTTAGTTCACACACAATATCGGAGTGGCTATCAATTCTTGAGGCATCATATGTAATCTTCCGCCTTCAGCCATACTTCAAAAACAGCACAAAGAGACTGATTAAATCACCCAAAATATACTTCTGTGACACCGGACTAGCTTGCCACTTGCTGGGCATAGAATCGGCAAGAGAACTCGAAAGCCATTCAATGCGCGGTCCACTATTTGAAAACCTCATTGTCACAGAAGCGCTGAAGCATCGTTTCAATCTCGCAAAAGACAATAACCTCTGCTTTTATCGCGATTCAAACCAAAATGAAATTGACCTGCTCATACAAGAAAAGAGCAGCATGAAAGGCATAGAAATCAAATCATCGATGACCTATCACTCCTCATTTGAAAAAGCATTAAAAAAGATGGAAACGATGGTTACAGAAGCCGTGAGTGTAAGAGCGATTGTATATGACGGAGATGTTGAAAACGAAAGTGGCGAAATAAAGATACTCAACTACCGACATCTCTCCACAATTCTTTAACCCTGAACTTTTTCGGGGAGATCAGCGAGGCTGGTGCTATGCAAATTGTAGCACCAGCCTCGCTGACATTTTGCTTGGCTAACGACATGCTCTGGGCATTGTCACTGCCAATTGGTGTGGTTACGCTTGCGGTATCAGTCTTGAATCCAGAGCGATTGGATTTTGCGGCGGATGGCAATCACATTGCCTGTGGTGATGGCGCCCATAATCACAATGGCTACCACGATAGAGGCCACGATGCTGCCACCCTTCGTTCCCAAGCCACTGAGCATCACCATATACGATGCTCGCGAGAGGAACATGAGTACCAGCGCCAGCACCAGTACGGCGACGTTGATATAGACCACCATCTTGATGTAGGGCTTCGACACCTCTGAAGGCGAATAGCCAAGCATGAGCAAATCCTGCAATTTCTTGGTGTTTTTTTGCAAGAGCAAATAGATGCTGAGCATGAGCACGAAGAACGACAGGAGACTGATGAGAATGCCCACCACCACTACAATCGACACAATCACTGTGAGGAAATAGTAGGTTTTGCCCGAATTGGTTTTATCGCCCGCAATATTGTAGTTGTGCTCGTCCATGTATTGCTGAATCTTGGGGTCGCCTGGGCGATTCACTTCAATAATCAATCGCAGAGGTTTCAGAGCGCCACCCTGGCCGTATTTCTTGTTGGCCCAAGTCATGAAGTCCTGTGGCACGATAATGGTGTTCAGACGGTTGCTGAATCCCACAATGCGGCCCTGCACATCGTCGCGAAGCCCATTGCCCGAAAGGTTGAAAGTGAGTGGCACACTCGATGCCTCGCCTTCACTGATTTTGGGCATACCTTGCGCAGCGGCGAAGCCAAAATTGTAGAGCGAGAGGTAGTCGCGACTCATAATCACTGGCACTGTGGGGTTGGCTGGGTCGAACTTCCACGAAGCATCCACATCGATAAACTCGCTCGGAATACTCTCAAAGAAGAACTGGGTGCGCATAGCGTGAGTGGCATCCACACCGATGCTGGCTGTGATACCAAACTCACTGTTGACAAACGGAGCCACCTTACGGCACCACTTCTGCGCCTTGATGTC
This sequence comes from Muribaculaceae bacterium, assembly GCA_024400895.1. Classification (GTDB taxonomy): domain Bacteria; phylum Bacteroidota; class Bacteroidia; order Bacteroidales; family Muribaculaceae; genus Sodaliphilus. The sequence goes on from JAKSMA010000137.1 coordinate 3,907, forward strand.
GGCAAGGTCGGCTTCGGAAAACTCCGAAGTGCCACCCATCATTGCTCCGGCGCTGGTGAGGTTACGCGAAATAATCAGATAGTCCTTGCTGATAAAGCTCTCCTGGTCGTTGAACACAGGCAGCACATCGCTATAGAACTGCACAGCAAGAATCACGATGGTGAGACCAATGAGATTGGCCACCGAAAAACCTATGAGTTGCGCCTTGCTGATGTGCTTACGCAACAATTTCCACATCAATCCTTTTTTCATAGCTTCAACTCTTTGTCGACGGTGATTTTCACATTGTTACCCACACTGGTGCTGATGATGCCGGCTCCCTGGCGCTCAGCCTCTTCCATAACCATCTGCGCCACGATGGCGTTGTTGGTTTCGTCGAGGTGACTCACAGGCTCATCGAGCATGATAAAGTCGGCTGGCTGGCAAAGCGTGCGGATAATGGCTACACGCTGCTGCTGACCGATGGAAAGTTTACCCACCGGGCTATTCACCTTTTCGGGAATGCCGAGGCGCTCAAAATAGTCCACAATCTCCTTCTCGGTCTTGTGACCGGTAAGGCGATTCTTCAACTGGATATTCTCGAGTGCGGTAAGTTCGGGGAAAAGGCGCAAGTCCTGTGGCAGATAGGCGATGTGACTTTTGCGCACATCGCACCACTGTGGCACGGTGAGCGTGCGAATGTCGGTGCCGTCGAACTGCATCACACCGGAAAAATCGATGCGGTAGCCATAGATGTAGCTACAGAGGCTCGACTTGCCCGTGCCGCTCTCTGCCGATATCAAATAGTGCTTGCCACGCTCAAATGTCACATTTCGCAGCCACACTTCGCTGCGGTCTTCCTCGCGGCCGGCAAACACTGCGGGGAGCGTGTTGAGCAACTGAATTTTCTGCATATCTGAAAGTGTTTTTTTGTTATTCTTCTGTGTCTGTCACCACCACGCGCACCAGTTCCACGCGTGCAGCACTCTTCTTGAGCACCGTCACCTTAAACGACTTGAAATCGATGGTGTCGCCCTCGTTTGGAATGGCGCCCAGGTGCGTGAGCAAAAGTCCGGCAATGGTCTGATAGTCGTCGCTCTCGGGTATGTCGAGGTGGTACGATTCATTGATTTCCTCAATTTCCATACGGCCGGAGAATTCAAAGGTTGACTCGTTGAGCTTGCGCGCCACGAGACGGTTACGGTCGTGTTCATCCTGAATATCGCCGAAGATTTCCTCCACGAGGTCTTCCAGGGTCACCATACCGCTGGTGCCGCCAAACTCATCCACCACGATGGCCATGGAGCGACGCTCCTTCAGGAGGCTCTGCATCATGTTTTTCGCAAGCATGGTTTCGGGTGCGAAAAGCACAGGTTTCATCTGGTCTTTCCAGTTTACATCGGTCACGAAAAGTTCGCTCACTGAGATAAATCCGAGCACATTGTCGATATCGTCGTGATAAACCACCAGTTTACTCAAACCCGTTTTCGAGAAAATCTCCACAAGTCCGTCGCGGTCGGTCTCGTTGATGTCGACAGCCACTATTTCGTTGCGAGGCACCATGCAGTCGCGTAGGTGCGTGTCGCTAAAGTCGAGTGCATTTTCAAAAATCTTCACTTCGCGCTCCACCTCTTCGTTTTTATCTTCACGCTTGTCGATGGTTTCCTGCAGATAGGCGTCCAATTCCTCCACTGTGAGGCGGTGCATCTTCTCCTTATCGATTTTGATGCCGAAAATGCGCATCAGCAGCTGCGAAAGCATTTCAGTGAAACGAGAAAGCGGATAAAGCAGGCAATAGCACATGAACAGCGGCAATGAAAACATGCGGAGCGACGCATTAGGATTGATGCGGAACACCGCCTTGGGCAAAAATTCGCCAGTGATGAGAATGATGATGGTGCCGATGATGGTGACCAGCACCAATTGGCCAAACTCGTTGCCGCCAAGCATATCATTAATAGGCTTTCCAATGAGGTTTGCCATAGCCATACTGTAGACCACATTCACCACATTATTGCCCACAAGCATAGTGGAGATGAACATGTCGCTATGGCTATAGAACATATTAATGATGCGATTGACCAGGCCGCCCTTCTTGGTGTCGATTTCAATCCTGACCTTGTTGGCCGAAACGAATGCAATCTCCATGCCCGCAAAGAAAGCCGACAACAGCATAGTGACGAGCACTATAATAAGCGAATTTGTAGACAAAGTATCCATCATACGACAAAATTAATCAATTTTATTGAAAACAGAGCGAGAATAACGAAATTTATGGACAGAGAGGTCAAAAGGGAATTATGAAGAATATGAAGAACAGGGGGTAAGGAGAAGAGTTAAACCACCACCGCGAGTGCAGCAATCACCAGAATCACACGAAACACTTGAAACACCTGAAACACTTGAAACACTTGAAACACCTGAAACACTTGAAACACTTGAAACACCTGAAACACCATTTTTCTGTTCGCTTTTGGACCAAAAACCGCTACAATTTTGGGCAAAATCGAAAGCCAAAACACTTGCTCGGAAGTCAAGAAGTGAAGAAGTCATCGCTTCTGCGTCGCTGAGAAGTTAAGACAACACCGACGGGTCAATACGCCAAAGAGCTCTGGTGCGAAGATAGTTTTTAAGAGAATCGCGAGCAATGTCAAAAAGGAAGAATAATTTTCGTGTTATCGCGGACTTTCAGCCCGCATATATTAGGTGCCGTGCCTTCCCCCCGGCCTTCGCTTCGCTACGACCGGGGTTATCGTTCGCTTACGCTCACATGTCGGGCTTTCAGCCCTTGCTCCCGCTGCACCAAACCACGCATGT
>JAKSMA010000138.1 GCA_024400895.1 Muribaculaceae bacterium
GGTTTACAAAAGACTTTTCATTTGAGCTTGACTGGTTTGAGGTGAAAACGATTGTTGCTTTAGAAAAATCAACAGTGCGTTCATCGAGTCGCACAGGCGTACCTGTCTTCATTCGCTGAACAGAGAAACCCATATCTCGCAATTGTTCGGTAATTCCGTGCGAAGCTGGTTCCGAAACACGACCGCCTTCAATCTGCACCGGGCCCACATGCATCAGTCCATTGAGGAATGTGCCTGCGGTCAATACCACAGATTTCGCGGTGAATTCGACACCAAAAGCCGTTTTCACGCCTTTCACCACACCATCTTCAATGGTCAGACTCACAGCCGAATCTTGCCACATATAAAGATTAGGCGTGTTTTCAAGCACACTGCGCCACTCTGCAATAAAGCGGATACGATCAGCCTGGGCGCGAGGACTCCACATAGCAGGGCCTTTCGAGCGATTCAACATTCGAAACTGGATAGAACTACGGTCGGTAACAATACCCATTTGCCCGCCAAGCGCATCTATTTCCCTCACAATCTGCCCTTTAGCAATTCCACCAACAGCAGGATTGCAACTCATTTGCGCTATTTTGTTCATATCCATAGTAATCAGCAGCGTTGTTGAGCCCAATCGCGCAGCGGCAGCAGCAGCTTCGCAACCGGCATGACCAGCACCAATCACTATCACATCGTAGGAATAATTCATACTTCAAATATATTCGTTGGCACTATAGCAAGTGCCTCATTTTCATGTTGTTCCATAATTTCGCGCTCACCCGGACCTTTATCGTTGATGCCACACAGGTGAAGCACGCCATGAATGATAACTCGCAGTAGCTCAGATTTATACGTCTTTGCAAACTGCTCCGCATTACTGCGAACCGTGTCGAGCGAAATCACCATGTCGCCACTGATTCTACGACGATTACTGTAATCGAAGGTAATGATGTCGGTGTAGTAATCGTGCTGCAAAAACTGGCGGTTAGTGGCAAGAATGTATTCGTCGTCGCAGAAAATATAGGTCAACGCCCCTACCCTCTTCTCGTGATTAGCAGCCACTGCTTCAATCCAAGCGGCCACAGCTTCGCGATTGAGTTGAGGCAACTGAACATTTTCCGCTATGTAAGAAATTTGTGTCGAAGCCATTCTTTTCAGAAATTATGAAATTATAATAAAATTAATGTGACAGGCCGAAAAATTCAGAAAATTTCAGCGCAGAGTTTCACAAATACAAAGTTAACGCATTTGATTGGAAAAAAGGAGAGAAAATCGACCAAATTTGGATTTTGCGATTTTTCTGAAAAAACCGCAAAGCAAGCCAAAAACCACATAAACCAATGTATCACAGTGTATTATACAATTTTAAAGGCGTTGAGAATCAAAAAATCGCACACGCTCCGATACTTTTATCGAGATTTTCCACTCATTTGGCACAAATTTTGCAATGTTTTTGGGCAAAATGATTTTTGAAGTAAAAATTGCGAAGAAAGCAAAATTATCACTAACTTTACAAACGATGCAATTTTCCTTCGAAAACAAAAATTTATTTTTTTAACCACTTCAAATAATTTGTATCATGATTGAATATTTTCAAACCAACCTCTGGCTCTTATGGATTTTGATCGGAGTAATCTTTCTCATCCTTGAGCTGACATCGGGTGACTTCTTCTTTATGAGTTTCACTCTCGGAGCAGCGGCCGCAACAATCGTTGCTCTCTTCGACACCAGCTTCACTCTACAACTCGTAGCTTGGATGATACTTTCTGTTGCGTTCCTCGTATTCGTCCGTCCGTTTGCGCTGAAATACCTGCATCGCAACGACAAGAATATGACAACCAACATCGACGCTATCATCGGACGCGAAGGTAAGGTGGTTGAAGCTATCGAACCTGGAAACAGTGGCTATGTGGCTATCGATGGCGACACCTGGAGGGCTGTTACACGTGGAACAGAAACTATCAATGTGGGCGAAACCGTTGTGATTGTAAAGCGCAAAAGCCTGATAGTGACCGTGGAGCGCGCATAACTCCCCCACTACCCTATCAAAACAAATTTATCAAAACTAAAACATTCATTTTAAAGCAGATAAGTAGTATGGAAAACTTAAGTATTGGAATGTGGGTACTCATCGCACTCATCGTGCTCGTACTCATTCTCGTGAAAAAAAGCTTGGTGATTATCCCTCAATCGGAAACCAAGATTGTTGAGCGTCTGGGTAAATATTATGCTACCCTGAAACCCGGTATCAATGTGATTATCCCATTCATTGACCGACCAAAAACCACTGTGGCTTACGCAAACGGCCGCTATTTCTACACCACCACCATCGACCTTCGTGAACAGGTGTACGACTTCGATAAGCAAAATGTGATTACGAAGGACAATGTGCAGACTCAAATCAACGCGCTCCTCTACTTCCAAATCGTGGAACCTGAAAGCGCTGTGTATGAAATCAACAACTTGCCTAACGCAATCGAAAAGCTTACCCAAACCACTTTGCGTAACATTATCGGTGAACTTGAACTCGATGAAACACTCACCTCTCGCGACACCATCAACACCAAACTGCGTGCCGTGCTCGACGATGCCACCAACAAGTGGGGCGTTAAGGTGAATCGCGTTGAACTTCAAGACATTACACCTCCTCAAACAGTGCTTCAAGCAATGGAAAAACAAATGCAAGCAGAGCGTAACAAACGCGCAACAATCCTCACCAGTGAAGGTCAGAAAGCTGCTGCAATTCTCCAATCAGAAGGCCAGAAAGAGGCTCGCATCAACCAAGCAGAAGCCGACAAGCAAACTCAAATTCTTCAGGCTGAAGGCGAAGCGCAAGCACGCATCCGAGTGGCTGAAGCAGAAGCCATCGCTATCAACAAGATTACTGAAGCTGTGGGCAAGAGCACTAACCCTGCCAACTACCTGCTCGCACAAAAGTACATCGGCATGATGGAAGAACTTGCACAAGGCGAACAAACCAAGACCGTTTACCTCCCTTACGAAGCTACCAACCTCTTGGGCAGCATCGGAGGCATCAAGGATTTGTTCAAACAAGGATAAACCCCACCCCCTGCGGGAAAACTCACACGCCCACCAGAGCAACAAAACGCTCCTGGTGGGCGTTTTTTTATGTGAAAAAATAGGATATTCAGCCAAAAAGAAGTAAATTCGCTTTTGAAACGATACCGAAACCTCCAACTAACACAGAACGATGATTAATATTTTCCATATTGTGAGCAACAAAATCTGGAGCGGACCCGAACAGTACGCCTACGATTTGATGCTTAAACTGAAGGATGACAACGACTATTATGTGGAGATGGTGTGCGGCAAAAGCGACTCTGTATTAAGCCGTTTCCGCCCCCTTGAAATACCACTTTCAATACTTCCGCTGAAGGGTATCACCGACTTGGATAGCCCAAAGCGATTCAAGCGCCTGCTCAAACGCGGACAAAACATCATCCATGTGCACTCATTTGGCGACGCTGTGACTGCCGTTTTAGCCAAATATATGAGCGACAATAGCGACAACATCCGCATCGTGATGTCGCTCCACGGCGTGGAACGCCCTCGCCTGAACATGGTATCGAAAAAGGTGTATCGCGAACTCGACCGCGTGGTGTTTGCCTCACAAAAAGCCTACGATTCTTTCATGCCTCGTATCAAGAATTTCGACGCAAGCAAAGCCGTAATCATTCGCGACAGTGTGCTGATTAACAACGACACCACTGCCCCATCGCTACGCGAACAACTTGGCATTCCAGACGACCGTGCACTCATCATGTACCAGGGCCGACTCTGCCACGAAAAGGGCGTCGACACACTGATAAAAGCTCTCGCCCAACTCGACCGAAGCACATATCACCTCGTGCTCGTGGGCGAAGGTCACCACAAATTCATGGCACAAATCAAAGGATTTATCGTAGCTAACCAACTGCTTAAGAATGTGTCGTTTATGGGATTCAGCCCATGCGTACAAGCACTCGTTAAGCAGTGCGATTTCGGCGTATTGCCAAGCATTGTGCCCGAAGCGCTCGGCTTGAGCAACCTGGAATATATGATGCACAGCAAAGCACATATCACCACCAACAATGGTGCACAACTTGAATATCTTGACCACGGTAAGAATGCCTTGCTGGTAAACCCAGAAAACCAGTTTGAGCTCGCCGATGCCATCAAGAGCCTCATCGAAGACAAACAACTGCGCGAAAAAATAGGAACGCAAGCGAAGAAAGACTACGACGAGCACCTCGGCTACGACACATTCTTCCGCCAAATGACCACCCTCTACAAATCCCTCTTCTAACCCAAAAAACATCGCTTAAACGCTGATTAAAAAGCGCTTAAACCAACAATGGGGGAGAGAGATCAATTTCGTGCACAATGGCACGCATATCATAGCGGATGTATTTTATAACAATATGCACTCACCAAAAAAACATCTTTTTGGAGAGATAACCAATGGAAAGATGCAACCTTCCCACATAGGTAGGTTTGTGGAAGAATGCATCTCAGATATTCCAAACCACCATAAAGATGCAAAGGTGTGGAATCATGTGGTTATGCCCAATCATGTGCACATCATTTTACAAATCACACAAGACAACAATGTGGGACGCGAAATTTCGCAAACACGTTTTCATGAACACATCATTAGGAACAAGAAAGCATTCGGCACTATCATGATGTATATCAACCACAATGTTGAGAATTGGGACAAGGATTGCTTCTACGAATAAATGCTCACACATAGGTTAAAAAAGAGCAACGTCAAATAGATGCAGAACAGCTTATAAAAGCATGTTTTTGAGGAGAAGAACCGATTGGAAATCTGTAAAAGAATTAATTTTATTTTGTAGATTGAAAATAATTATCTAAATTTGCAACAAATGTTACGGGGATGGCATTTTTTATGCATTCTCCACCAGCCTGCCGAGGGGGTTATACGAATACGGAAATATAGGGAGTTTATCAACTTCCTTTTATTTTTTTAGCAACATCAATTCTCCTTTTTAATTTAGTAGATTGATATACAAAAAGAAAAAAGCTCCAATTTCTTGGAGCTTTTTCTGTGGGCAGGGACAGATTCGAACTGCCGAAGCCGCAAGGCAACAGATTTACAGTCTGCCCGTTTTAACCACTTACCTACCTACCCTTGCTTATTTTATTTAGCGATGCAAAGGTAAGCAAATTTTTTCACTACCACAACTTTTTTGCAAAAATCTGCTCATTTTTATACCTAATCGCAGGATAATATTGACTTTATCAGCAATATTTGTTACTTTTGTAGACAAACTATTGGATTCAGTTATGAAAAAAACATACACTTACATCTTATTCACACTCGCTTTGATAGGCATCCTTGCCACAAGTTGCTCCAAAACCTTCAAAATTGAAGGAAACATTATGAATCTGGGCAACCAAAACATACATATGATTTGGGCAACGGAAGAAGGTGTGAAGGAGGTTAAGGCTATTTCGAACAACAATCGTTTTGAATTTCAGGGAATGAGCCCCGACCCAGCCTTGGTGATTATCTACGACTCACAAAACCGCTTGATGGCGCACTTCGTGATGGAAAATGGCGATCATATGCAGCTGCGTGGCGATATCAACGACATCTACGGCATTCAAGTGAAGGGCAATGATGTGAACGAGCAATGGTACCAATTCATCTTCGAACACCGCTCCGAATATCAAGAATTCAACCACAAAAACCTTGACGCTTCCATTGAAAAATATGTGACGGAACACCCTTCCGAACTGCTCTCCACCCTATTGCTGGTGGTGGATTATAGCCAGCTCAACAACCAGCAGAAAATGAAGGATTTGCTGGCAAAAATCGACAAGGACGCAAAGCCCGAATGGCTGATGAAAGCCTATCAGCGACTGGTGGAACGCCGCCCCAAGAGTTCGAGCAAGATAGGCTCTCTCCTACTCTTTGAAGACAACGGCGATTTCGGCTCCATCAACGCCACCACCGCCAAAGCTACACTGCTTTACCTGTGGGTGAACAACACTTCGCACAACAACGAAATGGGTATGCTGAAAGTTCTTGCCGATGACTTCCCCGACAAAAACAAACTGCAGATTTGCGACATCTATATCGACCCCGATACCGCTTCGTGGCGTGGATACACCAAAAACGACGGGTCAACATGGCGCCACTTCTGGGCTCCAGAAGGTCCGCTCAACAATCAAATCAAACCACTGTGCGTCACTTCCACTCCGCTCTATGTAGTGACCGATTCGCTTGGAAATGTGGTATATAACGGCGCCGACATTATGGAAGCTAACGCGAAAGTGCGTCAAATCGTAAAATAGCTTTCGCCACAACTCGCCAACAAACGCTGCGCAAGCAAACAAAAATTAAGGAGATTAGCAACTTCCTCACCCACACCGCAAAAGAAATGCGAGACATGATGCATAAAACCTTGTACAATCAAAGGTTTTTAATTATTTTTGCAAAAAACATTAATATACATACTGTTATGAAAAAGATAAAACTAATCCTTTTGCTTGTAGCGGCTTGCACATTGATGCCGCTCAACGCTTTCGCTCTCGACGACCCTGAATACGACAACGACGTAGAAATCGACGGCAACACCTATGGTCTGATTTATTCCAACCAAACCGCAATTCTTCTCAATTGGGGCAAACAAGAAAGACCATCAACCACAGTTACCACTCCCAAGTC
>JAKSMA010000139.1 GCA_024400895.1 Muribaculaceae bacterium
AAATTGCCAAATTTATTTGGTTTTCAACATAGAAGAACCGTCCCTTTTTACTAAAAATGGTTGGGTTAGAAGGGCTGCTTTTTGAGGATGTGGTTGATGATGAGGGTGCAGGCGGCGGGGATTACTTTCACGTGGTCGAAGCCTTGCAACTCGAAGATGGGGATGTTTTGATGGCCTACGCCGTCGAGTACGCTTTTGAGGTAGAGGTTTTCTTCGTAGCGCGACATCATCTCGTATTTGCGGTCGCCAGTGATGAGCACGAATGGCGCTGTAAGGTGGCGCGCATGGTTAAGTGGTGCATACTGGTCGACGATGGGAATGTCGGTGGGGATGCCTCGCTCTTTGCGGATGGTGTAGTGGGTGGCGGTCTGTCCGCTCACGGGATAGTAGCCTGCGAGGGCGTCGGCGTCGATGCCGTGTGCTGCAAGATAACTCTTGTCGAGGGCGAGCATCAAGGTGAGATAGCCTCCAGCGGAATGCCCCGAAACATACACTTGCTTGGGGTCGCCTCCATATTCAGCAATGTGGTTGACCACCCATGCCACGGCTGCCGCTGCATCTTGGGTGTACTCGGGGTTTTTGCAGTGTGGGAAAAGCCTGTAGTTGGCCGCAACCACTGCTACGCCCTTGTTCTTGAATTCCTTCGGTATGGATTTGTTGCCGCCTTCCAGGCCTCCGCCGTGAAACCACACGATGGTTTTGTAGGCCGTTTGCCCCTCGGGGTAGTAGATGTCGAGCACACAGCGCTCGCGTCGATATGCCGATGGGTCGTCGGAGGGCACATAGGGCACATTTTCCACAGTTTTGTATTGAGCGAAAACCGTGATGGTCACCGAGAAGAAAACGAGGAAAGAAAGGATGCGCTTCATTATTGGTTATTTCTTTGGGGTAAGGGTTACGAGCGGCACGAGCATTTCTTCCATTGATATGCCACCATGCTGGAAGGTGTCGTTGTAGTATTGCACATAGTGGTTGTAATTGTTGGGATAGGCGAAGAAATCACGGCCAGAGGCAAAGATGTAGGTGCTCGACACGTTGAGCAGTGGGAGGCCGAAGCGCTTTGGCTGCTTGATTTCGTATACTTGTCGAGGGTTGTAACTGAGGTTTTTGCCCACTTTGTAGCGCAGGTTTGTGTTGGTGTTCTTGTCGCCAATCACCTTGATGGCATTGTCCACACGCGTGGTGCCGTGGTCGGTGGTGAGCACGATTTTCCAACCTTGCTCAGCGATGCGCTTAAAGATTTCGAGCACATAGCTGTTCTTAAACCAAGTGACTGTGAGCGAGCGGTATGCCTCGTCGGTGTAGGCGAGTTCGCGAATCATCTTGCTTTCGGTGCGGGCGTGCGAAAGGATGTCGACAAAGTTGAACACTATCACATTGAGGTCGAAATTCTTGAGTTGGGCAAAGTGTTGCACCAGTCGTTCGCCGGCAGCCGAGTCGTTGAGCTTGTTGTATGAGAACTTGCATTTGCGGCGGTAGCGGTCGAGGATGGTCTGGATGAGAGGCGCCTCGTTGAGGTTCTTGCCCTCGTCTTCGTCTTCGTCGACCCAAAGGTCGGGAAACATGCGCTCAATGTCGATAGGCATCAGGCCCGAGAATATGGCATTGCGTGCATATTGCGTGGCGGTGGGTAGGATAGTGGTGTAGAGTTCCTCTTTCTCCACATTGAAATATTCGTTCAGCAGCGGGCTGATGGTTTTCCACTGGTCGAGGCGGAAATTGTCGATGACGATGAAGCACACCTTCTCGCCGGCATCGATGAGTGGGAAAATCTGGGTTTTGAAGATTTCGTTACTCATCAGCGGGTGCTCGTCGGTGGTGACCCACTTCTCGTAGTTGCGTTTCACCATCTTGGCGAATGCATTGTTGGCCTCCTGCTTCTGCATTCGCAGCATGTCGGCCATGCCAGTTTCGGTGTTGGAAAGTGTGAGCTCCCAGCGCACCAGCGTGTTGTAGAGCTGATACCAGTCATCTATGGTGTTGGCCATCGATATTTGCTGACTGATGTTCATGAATTCCTGCTGATAGTCGCTTGTGGCTTTTTGTGCCACGAGCGCATCGCTGTGCAGGTTTTTCTTGATGGAAAGCAGAATCTGCATAGGGTTGACAGGCTTAATCAGATAGTCGGCAATTTCGCTACCGATAGCCTGGTTCATAATGTTTTCCTCCTCGCTCTTTGTAATCATAATCACGGGCACATTGGGCTGCGCAATCTTGATTTGCTGAAGTGCTTCAAGTCCGCTGATACCCGGCATGTTTTCGTCGAGGATGATAAGGTTGAAGTTCTGCTGCGAAATGGCGTCGAGCGCATCGCGGCCATTGGTCACGGTGGTCACTTCATAGCCCTTGTTCTGGAGGAAAAGGATATGGGGTTTCAAGAGGTCGATTTCGTCGTCGGCCCAGAGAATCTGTTCGTTGTTCATACGCGTGTGTTTATTTTTGAGTGAGGATTTGGATGAGTTCGGCGACGCCTTCTGTTGCCTTCTTGGCTATCACATGCACGTGCGATGGCACCGCTGCCGGATTAGGGTCGATGTAGTAGACCTCGGCACCTGCGGGTGCATATTGCAACAGAGCGGCTGCGGGATACACCACTAGCGTGGTGCCAATCACCACAAAAATGTCGGCTTGGCTCGCCAGGCGGCAGGCTGGGTCGAAATTGGGCACCGACTCGCCGAAAAACACGATGTGTGGGCGCACATGGTCGCCGTAAGCATCGATGGTGTCGACAGATGTCTCGATGCCGCGGTCGGAAAGTTCGTCGCATGGGAGCGTGTAGACACGGTCTTCATATCTCATCGAGCGCACCTTCATCAGTTCGCCATGAAGGTGAAGCACATTGGCAGAGCCGGCGCGCTCGTGGAGGTCGTCGACATTTTGCGTAATCACGTTCACGTTGAAATACTTCTCCAGCTCCACAAGTCCGTAGTGTGCGGCATTGGGCTTCACTTCAAGGAGCTGCTTGCGGCGCTCGTTGTAGAATTGGTGTATCAATGCAGGGTTGCGTGCAAAGCCTTCGTCGCTTGCCACATCCATCACATTGTGGTTTTCCCACAGCCCACCTGCATCGCGGAAAGTGGTGATTCCGCTCTCGGCACTCATGCCCGCTCCGGTGGATATAACCAAGTTTTTCATCTATTTTTAATAATTAATGAGATTTCTATTCGCAAATTTAAACTTTTTTATTCAAAAAATAGCGTTCAAAACTATAAATAACTTTAACTTTGCAGATAATTTGAATTAAAACAAAAGAAACATTTACAACATGGACAAACTTAGCTATGCATTAGGCCTCAGCATGGGCCAAAATTTCAAGGGTTCGGGCGTTGACAAACTCAATGCTGATGATTTCGCTGACGCACTCCGCGCAGTGTATGGTGAAGGAAAACCCGCAATGACCTATGACGAAGCCAAGCAAGTGGTACAAGAATACTTTACAAACCTCCAAAACAAGGCTGGCGAAATGAACGCTCAAGCCGGCAAGGAATATCTCGCCGAAAACGCAAAGCAAGAGGGCGTGGTAGTGACTGAAAGCGGTTTGCAATACCTCGTGGTGAAGGAAGGCGACGGCAAGAAGCCTGGTCCAAACGACGTGGTGACCGTGCACTACACTGGTCGCTTAATCGACGGCACCGTGTTCGACAGCTCTGTTGAGCGTGGCGAACCTGCAACTTTCGCAGTGGGACAAGTGATTGCCGGATGGGTTGAAGGATTGCAACTCATGCGTGAAGGCGCCGCTTATCGCCTCTTCATTCCAAGCGAACTCGCTTATGGCGAACACGGCACTGGCCCTATCCAACCAAACTCAGCACTCATCTTCGATGTGCAACTCATCAAGGTGGGCTTGGACGAAGATGCTAAATAAGAAGACTCAAAAATTAAAAACAATAAAATATTATCAACGAATTATGAAAAAAATTCTTTTCATTTTGGCAGCTGTAGCACTTTTGGCAAGCTGCAACAAGAAAGGTGAAGGTACAACCCCTACAGAAGACTCATTGAGCACAGCCTATGGTACAATGGCAGGCTATGGCATCAAGATGCAAGTGAAGCAATCTCCTGACTCTGTGAATATGGACGCTTTCCTCAAAGGTTTGGAAAAAGCGCTTGCAGAAGAAAACGACACTTCGGTCAACGCTCGTAGCTTCAAAATGGGTGAACAAATTGGTTCTCAAGTTGCTGCAAGCTTCACTTCTTTGCAGGAACAAGGCGTGAACATCAACAAGGAAATGTTTATCGCAGAATTGAAGAAGGCATTTGCTGATCCAAAGGAACCAGATCAAGCTAAGATGATGACCATTCAAACCACTCTTCAGGCTTTGATGGGCAAGGTGCAAGCTGACGCTGCCAAGAAGAAAGCTCAAGAAGGTGTTGACTACTTCAAGAAAGCAGAAAAGAGCGGCGACTACAAGAAAACTGCTCTCGGCGTGCTCTATAAAGTGGAAAAAGAAGGTAAGGGCGCTAACTTCAAGATGGGCGACCAAGTGATGCTCAAATACAAGGGTATGCACGTTGACGGTAGCGTGTTCGACCAAAGCCCTAAGGCTGTGATGTTCCCAGTCGACGAAACTCAACTCATCAAGGGTTTTGTGGATATGCTCAAGAACATGAAGCCTGGCATGAAGGTGACTTGCATCATCCCTGGCAAGCTCGCTTATGGCGACCGTGGCAACCAAAACATTGCTCCTAACGAAGTGCTCGTATTCGAAATCGAAACAGGTGCTCTTGCTACTGAAGCCGACAAGAAGAAAGCTCAAGCAGAGATGGAAGCAATGCAAGCTGGTGGCATGCAGTAATTTCTAAAAGTTGAGGAAGCAGAAATTTTCCATTTTTTTGAATATTCTGCTTCAGCGACGCATAAAATAATTCTTCCTTTCCGTGGCAGGTAGTTATGTTGTTTGCGGAGAGGAAGATTTTTTTTTAAAAAAATGGGGTGAAGAACCCCCTTATTACCAAAACGATAATTATGAAAACATTCGTATTATGGATCTGTGCAGCCGTGTTGGCCGTTGGTCTCGTGGGCTGTGGAAAGAAAGAATCGGAAACAAAACTCGATCCGGAACTTGAAAAGCAGTTGGCTTCAATCAAGACTGCTGCCGAGGAAGGCGCTGAGTTCATCGCCGCACAGATGAAAGCCGACCCACAACTCAAGAAAACAAAATCGGGACTGGTGTATAAAATTCTGGAGCCAGGTGAAGGCGAATTGTTCAAACCAACCGACACTGTGAAAGTGATTTACACTGGCAAGCGCACCAATGGCGAAGAATTTGACTCAAGCCATGGCGAAGCAGTGGATTTCCCTTTGCAGAATGTGGTGGCAGGTTTCCGCGAAATGATTACAATGATGCGCCCGGGTGCAAAGGCCTACTGCATCTTGCCAAGCGAGATTGCTTACGGCTCTCAAGGCAACCAGGCTATTTCGCCTAATGAAACCCTTGTGTTCGAACTCGAAACCACAGAGTTGGTAAAGTAACGGCAATTCAGAGGTGCGTATGAAAAGAATGATGATGGCGAAGGCATTGCCAAAAATATGATTGTGAACGCTGCCAACGAGCAGCTGCTGCGGCTGCCCCCGCTCAGGAACAACAAAACAAATGATTAATAACTCACTAAGATTATTCAAAACATGAAAAAGATGATTTTGGCCATCGGTATGGTGATGGCATTGGGCTTACAAAGTGCTTCTGCAGCAACAGAGGCTGATTTCAAGGCTCAACAAGACTCATTGAGCAAGGCATACGGAAAATATTTCGGTTCGGTGCTTTCATATATGAGTGAACAACAGAAGAACATTAATATCGACGATTTCTTTAAGGCATTCGACATCGTGATGCAGGCCGACACTGCAAACCAAGGCTATATGAATGGCCTGTTTGTGGGGATGGAATTGACCAGCAAGATGATGCAAAACAAGAATCAAAAGGGTGTTGTGCTCAATAAAGACCTTATGATTCAGGCATTGAAGGATGCAGTGAACACCAAGGGCCTCGACCAAAGTGCCGTTAGCCGCGTGTATAGCGATATGGCTGTGCGCGAACAAAACATTGAACTCATGGCGCGTGCTTTCAATCCAAAAACGAAAGCCATGAAGAAGGCTGGCGAAGAATATGTGGCAAAACTTCTCGCTTCGGGTGAAGGTTATGTGCAGACTCCTTCTGGATTGGTGTATAAGATGGTGAAGCAAGGCAATGGCAAGACTTTTGGCGACAATGAAGACGTGCGCATGCTCTACACCGGTAAGCATGTCGATGGATCGGTGTTCGACAGCAGCCGCGACACTACCGTGCTCAACTCGGGCCGCGTGGTGCCTGGCTTTAAGGAAGCTTTGATGCTGATGAGCCCAGGCGCAGAAATGATTGCCGTACTCCCCAGCGACATCGCTTATGGCGACAATGGCGCAGGACGCCGTCAGAATGGTGAATTTTCAATCAACCCTGGTGAAACCCTCATTTTCACCATCCAAACTTTTGAACCAAAGGCAAAAACTGAAGAAAAGGCAGTGGAGCCAGCAGTGGCAAAGGGCAAAAGTGAAGCCAAGGCAAAAACAGCCAAGGCAGGCGAAATGCCAAAACCAAAAAAAAAAAAAAGAAAATAAATAGGCCGCATTCCCGGCACAACA
>JAKSMA010000014.1 GCA_024400895.1 Muribaculaceae bacterium
CGCAGCGCAGCGTAGAAAGAATTCGTCAACGCCCACAAAAATGAGACTCGACTGAAAAGTAGGGTCTTTTTTTTGTGCCGTTGCGGATGAGGACCGCCCGGTTCGTGACGGTCAGGGGCGCCTATTGCTTCTTTGCTGTGAAACCGCATGTCAACTTCGGCGTTGAGATTCCTGACTCCAACGGTCTGCTCACAATCTGGCTACAAAAGCATACCTGCCAAGTAAGAAACAGCGACAGCGTCACGCGGCCCCCGCTATGATTGCGCCCGAAAATTCACTTCAGAATTTGTGTCAATTGAATATCCCTAATCCCGAACTCGCGTTAATAGGATTCTCAACGATTACAGATGAAAAACACTTCGAGAAATTACAACAGAAGAAATAAAGCAAACGAACAAATGAAATTTAGGCCCCGCACTCGTTAATCCCTTTTTGGCATTGCCTACGCTTTTCGAATTGCCTATCTTCGCACAGAGTTCTTTGGCATATTGAATATTTCACATGGGGTGTTTCACTCTGAATCACATTGTTAATGGCGTTTTTCAGTTTTTGTCGCAACAAGTATATAAACTGCAAAATCTCAATCTTACGACACGTATTCGCTTACAGTTTTCAATAGAAATTTTAACCACCTGACCACTCCACCATCCTCTCTCTCAGTAAAATACATACCCATTCCACTGTTAAAATGGTACTGAAAAGGTGTTTCGGGTGTTTCGGGTGTTTCAGGTGTTTCGGGTGCTTCAGCTGTTTCGTCTCCATTTTTGTTTTTCTTTTGGCAGGAATGAGCCCACGAATAAGCGCGTCCGATTTCCCGTTTTGATACAACCAACTCTCATTGTTCGATATATCATGGGTAAAATAAAGCTGCAAACAACCTTGATTGTTTGCAGCCTATAGCCCAAAGTATAAGTTTTTTATTTTACAACTTGTCCTTGTAGATTGTATTTTTCGCCGTTTCTTTCTATCACGAGCTGTCCGTTCACAATCTTCTTGATAGCTTTAGCTGAAGTCGTAGGGTCGGCCACTACAGTCTTTACTCCTGTTGGCTCGAAAATTCCTTGACCGAATGCTCCTTGCAGGTAGAGGTCGTCGTTAGTCAGCGTGCAAGCGCCTCTTTTCGGAGGAATATACATGCGCCATGGTGTGCCTGCCGACATTCTTGGACCATTGATGAAGAAGAAGGCATAATAGTTCTTTGAGGCTAAATCTCCGCCTACAACAAACTTGTTGTTTTTAATTTGTCCGAAATAAGAGTATGGGTCTTCGTCATCTCCCCAGTGGCATGTGCTCTCCAGAGAATATTGCTGATCTTCAGTCCATGTGTCGCCTGCTAATCCGTCAAAAGCTATGAATTGGTCAATACCTTTTTTGAGTGTGGGAATATCAATGTTGGTGGCAACATAATATCCAGCATACCATCCGTTCAACTCTGCTGGTACGGTAATCTCTTGTGCCGAGGTGCTGACACTCATTGCCACAAGGGCAAGCATAGAAAGTAGAAATTTCTTCATTGTTTAATATATTAGAAATCTATAAATATAATTTTGAGTTCCCTAAAAAATATGAAAATATGAAATACTCAAATAGTCTGATAATCTATTAGGATAATCGAATTCTCCGGCATGTGTTCATGACGGCATCTTTCGTTGTCCTTGTTTTCTGATTTCAAAGTTACATAAAATTTTTCAATTGCTTGTTGCTTTTATCGTTTTTAACTTAAGGATGTAATGATTTCGTAAATTTTATGTACATTTGTAGTGTGAGTTCATAATTTGATTCTAACTAATAATTTTTATGATATGCAATGTATTAAATGCGGTACGCAACTTCCAATAGATGCATTATTTTGCCCCAAATGTGGTTCGGCAATTAACAGCAACGATTCCAGTAATGCCATTGACCCTCTGACCTATAGAGGCTACTCGCAGAAATTGGAGTCTCCCGAGATGAAAAAGTATCTTGCAATGCAGAGGCGATGGAGAAACATAGCTTTGGCGGTAGTGGTTGTGGCCCCGATTGTCGGTTTCTGCATTTATGCGCACGTTTCCAACAGTATAACAATGAGTGAGGCATTGACTTACGGGCCTATAGTTTCGCTCATTATGTTCATCTTTGGCATTTCCCCGACAGTGAAGCAAAAGATGCAGAAGTCGTATATCGGAACGGTGACAGACCTGCGATATAAAACGAAGACGTCAACCGACGACGATGGCATCACGAGTACTACTACAACCTATTACATTGTCACACGTGATCAACACGGTAAGAAGCACACCCACAAAAGCACTGGTTATGGTGCGGCTTACAGTTATCTGAAAATAGGCGATGAAATTCGCTATCTTCCACAGTTTCCCATTCCATTTGAGAAGCGCCTTTCTTCTGCAGATACGCATGTGTGCTGTGTGTTCTGTGGCAGTGAGATAAGCCTTGACACCGATACTTGCCCAAGATGCAAGGCTCCGATTCTGAATTGATGTGTGTTAGGAAATAGGCGGGCTATTATGCCTGTGGTCTTGAGGATTTTTACTAAATTTGTGGTATGAAACGATTTCTGTCAGCAGCATTGCTGCTTATTATATCATTAGTTTCTGCTCAATACACTAATGCTGAAGAGCAGGAGTACATTCAAGTTGACTGGTATCCACTGCTCACCGATAGTGTGGGTTGGAACATCACCAGTGGTGGGCTTGCTTTTGGATTTGTCGATGGCATATCGTCGGAGGCTGATGTGAAGATGGGCAAGTCGTTTGAAATCTCTTGGTTGAATGTGATTGGTGCAAAATACAACACTGGTCATGGCCAGCGTATTAGCGTGGGTTTGGGCTTGGACTGGAAAAACTACAAGTTGGGCTCTGCTGAGCGTTTCTCTGTTGATGAGTCGGGCGTTAAGGTGCTTCCGTACCCAGCAGGTGCAACTCCCCGCAAATCGCGTCTTAAAGTGTTTGCATTGGAATTGCCAGTTATAATTCGTCAACGCATCGGCCGATATGTGGATGTGTTCGCAGGCGAAATCACCAATTTCAATGTGCATTCAAGCGTGGTTACTGTATACGATTCACCTGAAGGTAAAGTGGAAGAATCAACGAGCAAGGGCATTCATCAGGCCCCTGTCACATTCGATGTGATAGCAGGCGTGAATTACCGAAAGGTTGGCGCTTATGTGCGCTACAGTCCGTGCCGCGTGATAAAAGAAGGCTATGGTCCCAAAATCAACACCCTTTCAGTAGGGCTTGTATTGGGGTTGTAAGTCAATTTATGGCCTTTTCATTTGGTTATTCGCCCTAATTCCCGTAACTTCGCACATTATTTTTTAGAACATTCAAATTTTATATAATGAAGAAAATTTTATACCTCTCGTTCGCTGCGATGACATTGCTATGCGCATGTACTGGCGGCAACAAATTTAAAGTATCTGGTAATGTGGAAGGCGCTGCCGACACTACCAACCTTTATCTTGAAGTGGCTAATAACGGCAGTTGGTTTATTCTCGACTCAGCAACTACAAGCGGCGGTTCATACAGTATTTCTTACGATGCACCTGAATTCCCTAATATTTATCGTTTGCGTTGTGCCGACAAGTCGGTTTATTTCACAGTCGACAGTATTGAAAGCCTTACAATCGACTCAAAATTGAAGACATTTGATGTCGACTTCAATATTGATGGCACTGAACACGCCAAGCAAATCAACAAGATTGAAAAGGATGCAATCACTTATGCGAAGGAAGGTACTCCTGCAGCAAAAATTGAGGCATGGAAGAAAGAGCTTGCTAAGCAGATTCTTGCCGACGAAAATGGCTCGGGCATCGTGGCTTATTTCATTATCAACAAGTATATCAATGGTCACCCTCTCTTCGACCCGATGAACGATTACGACATGAAGATTATTGGTGCAGTGGCTAATGCTTTCAATTCTTATCGCAAAGAAGACCCACGCACTCAATATCTTGTGAATATGACTCTCGAGGCTCAAAAGCGTAGACGTGCTGCTGCAGGTATCTCTGGTGGCTCTCCTGTTGAGGCTGAGGTGGTTAAGTTGTTTGATGTTACATTGCAAGACTGCAACGGTGTTCAGCAATCGCTTGCTAAAGAAGCTCAGAAAGGCCGTGTGATTTTGCTCAACTTCACTATGTACGACCAATCATTCTCTCCAGCATTCAACAAAGTGCTCAACGACATTTACAGCCAATACAAAGACCGTGTGACTATCTTCCAGGTTGGTCTTGACCAAAGCCTCGGTTCATGGCGCGATGCTGCTAAAAACCTCCCTTGGATTGCTGTTTACGACCCTGCTGGTGAAAATTCAAAGAGCGTTCAGCAATATCAAGTCTACAGCATTCCAACCACCTTTATCATCGACAAGAATGGTGAAATTCAGGAACGCATTGAAGACCCTCTCGCATTGAAGAATGCTCTTCAGAAATATCTCTAAGAATAAGAAATAGTGTGCATCGGGTTTTACTATACTGTAAGGCCCGATGTGTTTTTTTAAAAAAGAAATAGCATGGATATGGAAAAGAAACATTTTGTGTTATTTGTTTTGTTGCTAATTTTTGGCAATATTCATGTGCAGGCTCAGAATCCTGGACTGTCAGTGAAAACCGACTATTCGCTTGCGCGTAACTGGTATTCGAATCATCAAGGTGTCGACAGCGAGAAGGTGGATGTGTTCTATGTGCTTTCCACATGGCAGTCGGATTGGACCGACGACAAGGGCACAGTTCATCATTATGCCCAGGTGAATAGTGATTGGAACAAAAAAGAAGCGAGAGAATATGCATTTGCCAACGACATGTTTGCTGATTCTGCCAACTTCTTCGCCCCTTACTATCAGCACATGACGCTTCAGTGCTGGGCTCACCAAGACACAGTGGATACATATTTGCCTGCAGCAATGGATGAGGTGAAGCGCGCTTTTGATTATTACATGAAATACTTGAATGGCGGTCGCAAGTTCATTCTTGCAGGCTACAGTCAAGGTGGCTGTGGCGTGGTGAATTTATTGAAGCACATGGATGATGCCGCATTTAGCAGAATGGTAGCAGCGTATGTGGTTGGTTATAAGGTGACTAAAGAAGATTTGAAGCAGTCGAAACACTTTGTTGCTGCAAAAGGAGAAGCCGACCAAGGTGTGACTGTTGTTCTCAATTCTGTCACGCAACCCGAAAGCATCAATCAAGTGATTAGTGGTGAAAATCAATTTTGCATCAACCCTGTGTCATGGTCGGTAGATGCCAAAGAGATGACATTGGCCGACACGATGACTGTGGCTATAATGCCTGCTTATAATGTGTTGAAAGTGAAAGGTATCGACGCAGACAAATATTATGTTCCAGCGTTGTCATATTTATTTCCTAAAGGAAATTTGCACTTAAAGGAAATGGATTTGTACAGAAACGTGGTAAATCAGAATGTGAAAAAGCGAATTAAAGCCTGCAAATAATCTGGAATTTCATTCTACAGCGATTCCCAGAATTTGAGATAGCGGTCGGCCACAACGCCGGCCGCATTGTGTTTCTCCACGAATGTTCGGCTGAGTTTGCTCAATTCTGGCAATTTTGCCTTGTTTGCTATAATCCATTGGAGTTTTTCCTCGATGTCGCCTTCTGGGGTGGGGCATACATTCACGATAGGGTGATTCTCTGTTTCCCCGATTAATTCATAGTATTCAGGCTCTGCACCCGAAACAGCTACCATGCCCTGTGCCATGGCCAGGAGAGCATTTGTGGCAGGAGTGTAGGAATAGAGCTGGTCGAGTAACACATGGCTGCGGTTCATCCGCTGTATGTATTCGGCGTAGGGAAGATTTTCTACGCGCTCAATTTCGCATAAATCCGGCATTTGCTCGTGCACGCTTTCAAGTGCCTTCATCATACGGTCGGTGCCTTTTATCACGGTGCGGTCGCGCTGAATGCCAATGAAGAATCTCACCTTATCCGGTTCCTCTTCAATATAGTGGGGGGTGAGTGTGTCCACATCGATAGGAATGCCGGCATGCACCACTTTGTCGCCCATAATTGGGGCATAAGCTGCATAGTATTCCCAAAGGCAAGCCACCACGCCGTCGATGTTCGCCAGCACATGGTCGCTATATGCTTTCATAAAATCGGCTTTCCAGTTGTCTTGAAGTTGTGCTTTGTATTCGTTTGAACCAACATACGGAGAAAACTCTTCGCCAATCATGTAGTCGCTATACCTATAGGTGTGGCCATCGAAGCAGGCGTTGTAGTACACATAGTCGGTGCCAAGAGCCGAAAGCACGATTTTACCATTGTGCTTTTTGAGATAATCGAAGATATGTTGAAGTCGCCACGGCTTGAGCTGGAAGAAAATAGGACTTGCCAATTCCACCACATCAAATCCACGCATCTTGTGTAGATTGGTCAACAACTTGGCCACATATCCGATTGTTCCAATTTTGCCGGGACTGCGTCGCAAATCTATATCACGCCCGGTATTCATCCAGCCAGAGCCGCCAGATGCCACCACTGCATGATGTCCCTTCTCGCGCAGTTTTTGCACCAGACAGTAGTGCATATTGCTCGCATCGCCTGCAAATAAAACATTCATCACTTCAAAGGTAGCCATATTTTGTGATTTAACAAAAAATGATATCAATTTTGATTGGTGATACGAGGTAAATATTCTAAAAATCTAAAATAATAAAGAATAAATGCGTTATGAGTGTTGCGATACTCAAAAAGAAATACTATCTTTGCGACACTTTTTAATAATTGATGCAGACGGTGCATCGTAAAAATCGATTTTTGGACAAATGAAAGTTGCTATTGTAGGCGCCAGTGGCGCGGTAGGACAGGAATTTATGAAGGTGCTCGATGAGCAAAACTTCCCAATTGATGAACTCGTGCTTTTCGGTTCGGAACGCAGCGCGGGTCGTATTTTTACTTTCCGCGGCAAAGACCATGTGGTTCAGTTGCTGCAACACAATGATGACTTTAAGGATATTGATGTAGCATTTGTATCGGCTGGTGCTGGTACAGCAAAGGAGTATGCTCCTACCATCACCAAATATGGCGCTATTATGATTGACAATTCAAGCGCTTTCCGTCTGGATGACGATGTCCCCTTGGTGGTGCCAGAAGTGAATGCAGAAGATGCGCTCAACACCCCTCGCAATATCATTGCTAATCCCAACTGTACTACCATCCTGATGGTAGTGGCCTTGAAACCTCTCGACAAGATATCACATATCAAAAATGTGCAGGTTTCAACTTATCAGGCTGCCAGTGGTGCGGGCCTTGAAGCTATGGATGAATTGGCTCTTCAATTTGCAGAAATTGCCACCAATAAAGATACTGTGACTGTTCGCCATTTCCAGCATCAGTTGGCCTACAATGTGATTCCTCACATCGACATGTTTATGGACAACGGATACACTCGCGAAGAGACCAAGATGTATAACGAAACTCGCAAGATTATGCACTCCGACATCCGTGTGAGTGCCACTTGTGTTCGTGTGCCTGTGATTCGTGCACATAGCGAGGCTGTGTGGATTGAAACCGAGCGCCCAATCACTCCCGACGAAGCTCGTCGAGCACTGATGGGAGCGCCTGGTGTGGTAGTTGTCGATAATCCTTCATGCAACGAATATCCAATGCCACTATTTGTGAATCGTAGAGACCCTGTGTATGTGGGCCGAATTCGTGAAGATTATAGTAGCGACAATGGTCTCACTTTCTGGGTGGTGGGCGACCAAATCAAGAAGGGTGCAGCGCTCAATGCTGTGCAAATTGGTCAATACCTTTACCAAAAAGGAGTATTCGATAAATAATACATAAGAAACTGCTAACATTAAAATGAAAAGCGCTGCACGATGAGTGTAGCGCTTTTCAGTACTATGTCGTTTAATTCTCTTTAGAAAGTGGATTTGCCATTGAGGTCGATGTAGCCCCATTTGCCATTCTTTCTCACAGCAGCTACGCCTTCGTTGAAGCGATAACTGCTGCTAATCATATCGCCTGCCACACATGAGGGTGTGTAGTCGTATTCGCAAGGCACCACTTGAGTGCCGTCGGGCTTGATGAAACCGAATTTCTTGTTGTCAGAATTCAGAGCCACGCCTTCGTATACAGGACCTTCCACTTTAAAAGATGGGCGAACCATCATTTTGTCCATCAACTTGTAGACGGTGAATGTTTCCATGCCCACATAGTCTTCCATACCCGACACTGTGTAGCCTTCGTTGAAATCTGCGATGAATTTAGGCATCGCCACTTCATCGGTATAGTAGCGCAGAGGAATCACTTGAGTGCCAGTGGTGTCGATAAAACCGTATTGCTGGGCATCAGCGGTGACCCATGCCATGCCCTCATGGAAGTCGCCGGCTTTAAGTCCTTCTTTGCAAGAAAAGAGCACTTTACCTTCGGTGTCAATATAGCTATAAACATAGGGAAAAAGAGCGTCGGCGTTCTCTTCTTTGTAAACGCCAACAGAGGCTTTCCCTTCGCTGAAAGGATTGGCGGCATCATATTTGCAAGGCACCACTTCTTGGCCCTGCTTGTTGATGTAGCCATATTTTGCATTACCCTCATCGTCCATCTTCACCACGCATGCCATACCGTTCTTGAACATATAGTTAAGCATACCGGCATCGGGGACATAGTATTTGGCACCGTCGAGCACCTTATTTCCCTGCTTGTCGATAAAACCTTGGAATTCCTCGTTGGCAACCCATGCCAGGCCTTCGCTGAAGTCGGCAGCCTCGTCGTAGATATAGTCGACCACGAGTTTTCCCTCTTTGTTCATATATCCCCACTTCAAGGCACGCTCATAGTTGTGCTTGGCGCCAGAAGTTTCTTTTGCCACAGGCACCATTGTCGCGGTAGAAACCGTAGTCTTCTCGGTCGATGCATACATCGAATTGCTTTGGAATGCTGCAAGCAATCACTTCCTTGCCAGTATGGTTGATGTAGCCCCATTTTCCGCCTTTCATTACAGCTGCCATGCCATCGTAGAAAGTCTGTACCACTTCGTACTGCTTCACGGCATTACAGAAATCGGGAGTAAGTTCCACTTTTTGTGCTTTTGCCCCAACTGTGCAGGCGAATGCAAGTGAGAGGCTGAGCGTTACGTTTAAGAATTTATTCATCATTATTCAAATTTTTAATTCACAAGTCCGTCGTTTTGACTACTGTGTAGCCTATTAGTTTAAGGACTGCGGGGAAATTATTTGATATGAGTGCCTTGAGTGAGGTCGTTAAGGCTGTTTGCGTGTGTAATCACCACTTCCTTTACGCCATTCTCAATGGTGGAAAATGCATTGTCGAGCTTTGGAATCATACCATCTGTAATCACGCCTTCGCTTTTGTAGGCTTCGTATTGCTGGCGGTTGAGTGATGCAATCACACTATTGTCGTCGTTGGCATCAGCGAGTACACCTTGCTTTTCAAAGCAAAATACGAGAGTCACGTCGTAATAGGCAGCCAAACCTTTAGCGGTTTCGGCAGCGATAGTGTCGGCGTTGGTGTTGAGAATGTGGCCTTGACCGTCGTGAGTGAGAGGAGCGAGCACAGGCACCACACCGCTTTCAATGAGGGTGGAAAGTGCTTTGCCGTCCACTTTCTTAACATCACCTACCCAACCGTAGTCCACGGTCTTCACTGGGCGTTTGTCGCTAAGAATCACATTCATGTCGGCGCCACACAGGCCAATGGCATTGGTGCCTTTGCTTTGCAGCAAACTCACCACGCGCTTGTTGACAAGGCCAGCATACACCATGGTCACCACATCAATCATCTTGTCGTCGGTCACGCGACGCCCTTCCACCATTGTGGTTTCGATGCCGAGCGCAGAGGCGGTTTTTGTGGCCAACACGCCACCACCATGCACCAGCACTTTTCGGCCTTCCACATTAGAAAGGTCGGTAATAAGCTGGTTGAGGGCGGAGGGATTTTCCACAACCTTACCGCCCACTTTCACCAGCAGGAGTTTTTCTTTTGTCATGTCAAAACAAATGTTATTCTTCGCCAAACTCCATGAGATAGGCCTTGATGAAATCGTCGATATCGCCATCCATCACGCCATTCACATTGCTTGTTTGGTGATTTGTACGGTGATCCTTCACACGACGGTCGTCGAACACATAACTGCGAATCTGGCTGCCCCATTCAATCTTCTTCTTGGAGTCTTCCACTTTGCGTTGCTCTTCCTGACGGTGTTGCAACTCCTTGTTGTAGAGGATTGACTTCAAGTTACGGAGTGCATTTTCGCGGTTCTTTGGTTGGTCGCGAGTTTCGGTGTTTTCTACCAAGATTTCCTCTTCTTCACCGGTGTAAGGGTCTTTGTATTGATAGCGTGCACGCACACCCGATTCCACCTTGTTCACATTCTGACCACCAGCGCCACCGCTTCGGAATGTGTCCCAGGTGAGGCGAGCAGGGTCGATTTCAATTTCAATGGTGTCGTCGATAAGCGGTGTCACAAACACCGAGGCAAATGAGGTCATGCGCTTGCCTTGGGCATTGTAGGGCGAAACACGAACGAGGCGATGCACGCCGTTCTCGCTCTTCAGATAGCCATAGGCAAAAGCTCCTTCCACACTGATGGTAACAGATTTGATACCGGCTTCATCACCGTCGATGATGTGTTCGATAGAAGTTTTGTAGCCATGGCGTTCGCACCAGCGCAAGTAAAGGCGCATCAGCATCGAAGCCCAGTCTTGGCTTTCTGTGCCGCCAGCACCTGAATTAATCTTCAGGATGGCGTCCATCTTGTCTTCCTCGTTACGCAACATGTTGCGCAATTCGAGTTTCTCAATTTTTTCCTTTGCTTCGTTGTACAGTTCGTCGAGTTCTTCTTCAGAGATTACGCCTTCCTTCACGAAGTCGAAACCTACTGCCACTTCTCCAACTGCTTGCTCCACTTCCTTGCTACTGTCGATCCAGAAGCGAAGCATTTTAATTTTTTTCATTTGTGCTTCGGCAGCTTTTTGGTTGAGCCAGAAGTCGGGCACGTGAGTGCGCAATTCTTCTTCCTCTACTTCAATTTTCTTGCTGTCGATGTCAAAGATACCTCCTCAACGCATCCGAGCGTTCTTGTATCTCTTTTAATTGTTCTTGTGTAATCATCTGAGCTCAATGATTTTTGTTGTTAATACTATGGGCAGAATACCCGATTACTTATTTTTTTGCTGCTTTTCGGCAGCTGCATACACTGCATCGATGAGTTTTGCGTAACGCTTAAGTTCGCCAGTTTCCATAGTGAATGGGCGAGGCATAAGGATGAAATGCTTGATTTGCTCGTAGCTGGCAAGGTCTTTCTGCCATTCGTTGATACGCTGTTCCATCATCTTGTGTATCTCTTTGTTGTTCACAAGGTCGGCATTGTCGGTATATGCGATTTTTTTCTTCTTGGCATAGGCCTTCAATGCATCAACTGAAGGAACGATGAGGGCTGACACGAATTTTTTGCCGTCGCCAATCACCACTGCTTGCTCCACGAAAAGGTCTTGGCCGAGTCGAGTTTCAAGCACTTGAGGTGCAATATACTTGCCATTGCTGGTTTTGAACAAGTCTTTCAGGCGTTCGGTAATAATGAGTTGACCGTTTTCATTGATAGCACCACAATCGCCAGTGTGGAACCATCCGTCTTCATCAATGGCCTTGGCTGTTTCTTCAGGCTTATTGTAGTAGCCTTTCATAATAGTTGGACCCTTCGCGAGAATTTCGTTCTGAGGACCAATCTTCACCTTCACACCTGGGATTGGTGTGCCAATGGTGCCTAATTCCCAGTTGGTGTCGGGATAGAAAGTGACGGTAGCGTTTGTTTCGCTCAAACCGTAACCAATCACGATGGGAATACCGATTGCGCGCAGGAATTCTGTAATATTGTCGGAGAGCATTGCACCTGCAGTGGGGTAGAGGTGTGGTTGCTCAATACCGATGGCCGAACGCAGGCGGCTGAACACCTTTTTATCAAAGTATTGATATTGCTTTTCAAGAAGCATAGGCACCTTTTTGCCTGTGCGTAGATATTTCATTTCACGCTTCTTGCCCACTGCCACTGCTCGGTTGAAGAGCATTCTCACCACTGGCGATGCATTTGCGATATTGTCGGTGATGGCTGTGTACACTTTTTCCCAGAAGCGTGGCACGCTGCACATGCAAGTAGGTTGAATTTCTTTCACCGCCTTCTGGATGTCTTTTGGATTGTGGTTGATGACCACGCGAATGCCATTGCTCAGACACACCATACTCCATCCCAATTCAAAGATGTGGCTCATAGGCAAGAAACTCAACGACACATCGGTGTCTTCGTTGAGGCTTGGAATGCGCATATTGTGGGCCAAGATACATGCATTGAAATTGGAGTGGGTGAGCATTACGCCTTTGGGTACGCCAGTTGTGCCAGAAGTGTAGATGAGGCACATCAAGTCAGATGGGAGGGCATTGTCTTTACGCTGGTTGACGAGCGCTATGTCCACATCATCACCCCATGCGAGGAATTCTTCCCATGTTATGCTGGTTTTGTCGTCGGCTTTTTTCTCTACGAGAGGATTGAGCGTAACGACATATTTCAGCGAAGGGCATTCATCAAGTAGTTCCATGGCCACATCGTATTGGCGTTGGTCGCCCACGAAGAGCACGATAGTTTGTGCATCGTTGATGATGTATGCTGCTTCGCTTTTACTACTTGTGGCGTAGATAGGTACCGCCACGCCACGGTTGTAATAGGCAGCGAAATGTGTAGTCAGAATTTCAGGGCAGTTTTGCGTGAAAATAGCCACTTTGCCTTCCACTTCCAATCCTGCTTTGTATAGAGATTTTGCTTCTCGTTCAATATTGGTCTTGAACTGATTCCAAGAAATAGAAAACCATTCCTGGGTCTTGTAATCACGGAAACGGAGAGCCTCTCGGTCGCCGAATCTTTTTGATTGTTTGTTGATGAGTTCAACTAATTCGTTTACCATCGTTCTTTTATTATTGATTAGCAACACAAAATTACTCAAAATCTCCTTAATAGTAGTCATATTCACTTTTATATTAACATCAATTCCAATAATGCCGAAAAAAAAACCAATAATTAACATTTCTGTATGTTTCGTCCTTAAAAATAGGGTGATACTTGAAGATTTTTCATAAATTTGTAGAATTAATACAGAATAATTAATTCAAAAACATATGAGTAAGATGAAATCTATACTGCTGTCTGCATTAGTGTGTGGAAGCATGTGTTCAGCTTATGCTGATGTGGTTACTCCTGAGTCTACAGGCTTTAAGTTTACCGATACAAAAGTGGTGAAATGCACCCCTATCAAAGATCAATATGAAACCGGCACTTGCTGGTGCTTTTCTGTTGTGGCATTTATGGAGAACGAAATCCTTCGTACATCGGGCAAGGAAGTTGACTTGAGCGAGATGTATGTTGTCAGAAGTCTGTATCCTGAAAAAGCACAGAAATTCATGCGTATGGAAGGAGAGATGCGCTTCAACCAGGGCGGTGGCGTGCTGGATGTGGTTTACGCTTGGGACAAGTATGGCATGGTGCCGGAAGATGTTTACAATGGATTGAACTATGGCGAGACCAAACACGACCATCAAGAACTCATCGCTGGCATGAAAGGCTTTATGAAAGGCATCGTTGCCAAGCCTGGAAAGCGATATTCCACAGCGTGGCTTCGTGGCTTGAATGGCATTCTTGATGCATATCTCGGCAAGGCTCCTGAAAAGTTTGTAGTTGATGGCGTGGAATACACTCCTAAGACCTATGCTGCTTCTTTCGGATTGAATATGAGCGACTACCAGGCGTTCAGTTCATATACCCATCATCCATTCTATGAGGAATTTATCATTGAAATTCCTGATAATTGGCTCTGGGCAAAAATGAAGAATGTACCGCTCGACGAAATGGAGCAGATTGTAGACAATGCCATCAGCAATGGATATTCAGTGGCATGGTCGGCTGATATGAGCGAGAAGAGCTGGCAATGGGACAATGGCTACGCTATCATGCCAAAACTCAAAAGCGAGGCCGACATGAGTAAAAAGGAATTGGAAAGATGGAAGAAATTGCCGAACAAGGATAGAGAAAAAGAACTTTATGAATTCAATGGTCCACAGCCAGAGATTGAGGTGACACAGGAAGTGCGTCAACAAATGTTCGATTCATTTGAAACTGTTGATGATCATTTAATGGTTATCGTTGGTTTGGCAAAAGACCAGAAAGGAAACAAGTTCTACAAGGTGAAGAATTCATGGGACACCAACCATATTTACGATGGCTATATCTATGTGTCGAGCGCTTATTTCCGTGCCAAGACTATCGATATTATGGTACATAAAGACGGTGTGCCAACCTCTATTCAAGAGAAATTTGTCAAATAATGGCAATGTTTGATATCGACGAACTATATTACGATGCTATCGACTTGCTGAAAGAAATGGTGGCAGTGCCATCGTTCAGCAGGGAGGAGAAGGCAGTGGCCGATGTCGTAGAGATGGCCATGCAGCGCTTTGGCTTGAATCCGAAGCGCTACGTGAATAATTTGTGGTGCCAGACTGCGGATTTTTGCCCAGATAAGCCCACTATCTTACTCAATGCCCATATCGACACTGTGAAGGTGGCTGAGGGATGGCAGCACGCTCCTTTCACTCCTACGGAAGAAGACGATGCCATCTATGGCCTTGGAACCAACGACGATGGTGCTTCGGTGGTGTCGCTGATGGCTGCGTTTAGAGCCCTCACTTCTATGCCCCAACCTTTCAATCTCATTTTCTTGGCATCTGCAGAAGAGGAGGTGAGCGGGAAGAATGGTATAGAGGCAGTGCTTCCTTTGCTCCCACGCATCGATTTTGCTTTGGTAGGCGAACCCACAGGCATGCAGCCAGCCATCGCAGAAAAAGGCTTGATGGTGCTTGATGGCGTAATTACCGGTGTTGCCGGACATGCTGCACGCAACGAGGGTGTTAACGCCATTTATAAAGCGATAGATGTGATTAACACGCTTCGTAACTTCCGTTTCGAGAAAGAGTCGGAACTGTTGGGCCCCGTGAAAATTTCTGTCACAAAAATTGAGGCTGGACGTCAGCATAATGTAGTGCCCGATAAGTGTACGATTCTTGTTGATGTTCGTACCACTGATGCATATTCAAATGCTGAAACACTTGAAATATTGCGAAAAGCTGTGCTCGAATGCACTCTCACGCCTCACTCTACACGCCTTAATCCTTCTGGAATAAGCCCTACTCATCCCGTTGTGAAGAGAACGGAAATCATGGGGAAGACCGCCTTTGGCTCGCCCACATTGAGCGACCAGGCATTGATGCCATTCCCGTCGTTGAAAATGGGACCTGGCGATTCTGCCAGGAGTCACACTGCCGACGAATTTATCCGATGCTCGGAAATTCGCCAAGCCATCGACGAATACATCGTCCTACTCAATGGACTGACTCTGTAAACATTCCAAAACATAAAACGAAAGCACGGTTCCCTATGTTTGAACCGTG
Organism: Muribaculaceae bacterium; assembly: GCA_024400895.1. Lineage (GTDB taxonomy): Bacteria > Bacteroidota > Bacteroidia > Bacteroidales > Muribaculaceae > Sodaliphilus. The sequence goes on from JAKSMA010000014.1 coordinate 15,467, forward strand.
CTTTCGCTGTGTTTATGATGCGCAATCTTTATTTCTTGTTTTTCGCTTCAGCGGCTTTTTCCTTGTGCTTTGCTGCAATTTTCTCGTATTCAAGATTGCCAGTCTTCAAGAGCGACTGATAACGCTCAGCGTCGTTGATGAGTTTGAGCGCCTCTTGCAAATCCTTGTTGCTGTGGCTTACGATTATGCTGTAAGCGCTGTCGTCGCTGAAGATATCGCGGCAAATCAGACCTTTGAGGTAGGTGAGGAATACATTCTTGCTGATGTTGTATTGCTCTTCGTTGTATTTCACCTTTTCTTTTTCGCCTGCTTCAATGAAGGCTTTCATGTCGGCATCAGTCAGCTTGAATCTTTCGTCGTAGTCCTTCACGCTCTTGTAGGTGGCTTTCAATTCGGCACGATGCTTGTCCACATAGTCGAGTGCATATTGATAGATGACGCCTTTGGCAAGCATGTCGCGGTAATACTTACTGTATTCTGTTGTGTCAACAGGCACGAATACATCAGGCATAATGCCACCACCGCCGTAGACGGTGCGCTTGTTCACGAGCGATTTGTATTTCAGCGAATCGTTGAACTGAATGCTGTCGATGTTGTAGTATTCCCCAGCGTTGTAGCGGGTGAGCAAATCTTCGTCATAGCCTTTTTTGTTTCCCTTTACGTATGGCTTTTGAATGCAGCGTCCGGAAGGAGTGTAATAACGGGCCACAGTAAGGCGCATCATTGATCCGTCTTCAAACTTGAATGGGCGTTGAACCAAACCTTTACCGAATGAACGGCGACCGACCACGAGGCCACGGTCCCAGTCTTGGATAGCGCCCGCAAAGATTTCGGAGGCACTGGCGCTGTACTGGCTCATTACCACCACAATTTTCATGTCCTTGTAGTCGCCATAACCATTGGCACGGGCATCGTTGCGAGGTGATTTCGAACCTTCGGTGTACACAATCATCTGGTCTCTGTCGAGAAATTCATTCACCATTTGAATGGCTGCATCCATATAGCCGCCACCATTGTCAGAGAGGTCGATAATTACTTGCTCCATACCTTCTTTTTTCAGTTTCTTGAGTGCATCCATCATTTCATGATAGGTTTTTGCACCGAAACTTGAAATCTTTACATAACCAGTTTTGGCGTCGAGCATGTAACTTGCGTCTACGCTGTGCAATGGGATTTTGTCGCGAGTAATCACGAAAGTGATGAGTTCGGGGTTAGACCCACGCTTCACCTTCACGGTCACTTTTGTGCCCTTTTTGCCTCGCAGTTTCTTCTGTATATCAGTGTTTTTTAGTTTTACGCCAGCAATAGTGGTGTCGTTCACAAACACGATACGGTCGCCAGGAAGGATGCCCACGCGTTCTGAAGGGCCATTCACCACGGTTTGAATCACATAAAGAGTGTCTTGCTTCATGTTGTATTGAATGCCAATACCCGAGAATTCGCCTTGGAGTGGTTCCTCCAGTTCTTTCGTTTCCTTGGCTGTTGTGAATGCTGAGTGTGGGTCAAGTTTTTCGAGCATGCCGATGATGGCATCTTCCACAAGCTTATTTTCGTCGACAGAGTCGACATAAAGTGCATTGATTGCATATTCTGCATTGAGCAGTTTTTGCAAGTTTGCTGGCATGCGTTGGGCAATGATTCCAATGATGGCTATTGCTGCAAATGCGATGCAAAATAATCCTTTTTTCATATCTATGTGTTTTTTGTCGTATGCGCCATTGCTGATGAATGGTGCACCTATATTTTGATTGTAGACTTTATGTGGTTGCCTATGGTTTAAAAGTTTTTACTTTTTCAAGCCATTCGCTGCTGAGCCCGATAGGCATATATTCTTTGATTTCTTTGTCAAATTTTAGCAATTCCTTAACTATGGTTGAACTAATGTGGCTTACTTCTGGAGATGTGTAAAGCAGCACTGTTTCAATACCGGATAATCGGAGATTCACTTCTGCGTTTCCTTTTTCGTATTCAAAATCGGTGGTGTTTCTCACTCCTCTCAACAAGCAGCAAGCGCCCACTTCCTTGGCTATGTCGACAGTGAGGCCTTCGCTGCAAACCACTTTCACCCTGCTTTCGTTGCAGAAAGCGTTCTGAATCAGCTCTACTCGTAAATCTACAGGAAGGAATCCCTTTTTTTGACTGTTGTGGACCACTGCAATCACCACTTCGTCGAATACCGATAAAGCACGCTTCACGATAGATTCGTGGCCACGGGTGAAGGGGTCGAATGACCCTTGAAAAAGTGCTATTCTTTTGTTTGCCATATCAGTCTTGTTTACTATTAGTGAAGTGTGATATCTTCGTCGTCTTCAATCACAAGATTGTCGATGATGAATTCCTGGCGTTCCATTGTGTTCTTACCCATATAGAACTCAAGCAGTTTGTTCACAGTGTCTTCCTTGCGAAGGTGAACGCGGTCGAGGCGCATTTCTGGTCCAATGAAGTCGGCAAATTCTTCTGGGTCGATTTCGCCGAGACCTTTGAATCGGGTGATTTCCGCCTTGTCGCCAAGTTTGTTGATTGCTGTCACGCGTTCCTCGTCGGAATAGCAATAGTATGTTTCTGGTTTCGTCTTTTTCGATTCTTTGCTTCCGCTCTTTCGCTTTGCTTCTTTTTTATTGCGGATGCGGAAGAGAGGAGTTTGAAGGATGTAGAGGTGACCAGTCTTCACAAGTTCGGGGCAGAATTGCAGGAAGTAGGTGAGGAGCAAAAGGCGAATATGCATACCGTCGACATCGGCATCGGTTGCCACAATCACTTTGTTGTAGCGAAGCCCGTCAATGCCGTCTTCAATGTTCAATGCCGCTTGAAGGAGTGCGAATTCATCGTTTTCCACCACCTTCTTTGCTGCCAAACCATAGGTGTTCAGTGGCTTACCACGCAGCGAGAATACCGCTTGTGTTTCCACGTCGCGAATCTTTGTGATAGAGCCGCTTGCCGACAAACCCTCGGTGATGAAGATTGATGTTTCTTCGCGGCGGTCGTTGTCTTTAGGTGCTCGATTATCGTTGAAGTGTACGCGGCAGTCGCGGAGCTTGCTGTTGTGGAGTGCTACTTTTTTCGCGCGTTCGCGAGCGGCTTTTGTCACGCCGGCAATGGCTTTACGCTCTTTCTCGCTCTCCTGAATCTTCTTCAGCATGATTTCGGCTGTGGTGGCATCTTTATGCAGATAGTCGTCGACCTCTTTCTTCACAAAGTCGTTGATGAATTTGTAGATTGTTGGGCCGTCCTTCCACATCACATTGCTACCCAGCTTGATTTTGGTTTGCGATTCAAACACGGGCTCTTCCACCTTGATGCTGATGGCGGCTACCATGCCGTTGCGGATGTCGCTGTATTCAAAGTTTTTGCCGTAGAATTCCTTGATTGTGCGCGACACTGCCTCGCGGAATGCCGATTGGTGTGTACCGCCTTGGGTGGTGTGCTGGCCATTGACGAACGAATAGAATTCTTCGCCCACTTGAGCAGCGTGGGTTACCACGATTTCAATATCTTCACCCCTGAAGTGCATCATAGGGTAGAGTGGGTCGTTGGTCATGTTTTCTTTCAGCAAATCGCTCAAACCGTTGCGTGAATGATAGCGCTTGCCGTTGAACATGAGTGTCAGGCCTGTGTTCAAGAATGAGTAATTCTTAATCATCGCTTCGATGATATGGTCGCGGAATTCGTAGTTCTTGAATATGTTGGAGTCGGGAGTGAACTTTACGAGCGTTCCGTTTTCCTCGTCAGGACTTGGCAAAATTCCACTTTCTTCCACCACCAGACCCTCTTTATATGTGACAGAGGCGCTTTGGCCATCGCGAATTGAACGTATGTAGAAGTCGCTTGACAGTGCATTTACAGCTTTTATACCCACACCGTTCAGACCCACTGAGCGTTTGTAGTTCTTTGAGTCGTACTTGCCGCCCGTGTTCATCTTGCTTGATGCATCTTTCACTTGGTCCAGTGGAATGCCACGGCCATAGTCGCGGATAGTAACACTGCCATCCACCACATCAATGCTGATAATTGGTTGTTTAGCGAAACCGGTGTTGAATTCGTCGATACTGTTGTCCATCACTTCCTTGATGAGTACATAAATACCATCGTCGCTTTGAGCACCGTCGCCAAGTTTACCAATATACATACCAGGGCGCAGACGGATATGCTCACGAGGGGTGAGGGTAATCAGTTTTTCGTAACCACCGTTGTCGCTGGGTTGCTGTGCGCTATCGTTCAATTCAAGTTCTTCAGCCATTATAGTTGATTTCAGAGTTTTTAATTTCGCAAAATTGCCCATTCAGGCAATTAACTTACAAATTTACTCATTTTTTTTGAATTCCCCAAAACGCCTCTTTTTCCAACCTTTTACTGAAGTTTGTATTGTGCGGTTTGACGACGGCATGGTAAGTTTGTTACATTCAGTTATA
>JAKSMA010000140.1 GCA_024400895.1 Muribaculaceae bacterium
CCGCTCCTGCCACAGTCGACATCTTTGGCGAAACTGTTGGCTTCTATTTCAGCAATGCAACTAAGAAGTTTATCAAGCCAACCAAGAGTTTCAAGTCGGGGATTGCACGCAGTTACCTCAAACTCAGCAGTTCGCTTGCCGGCAGCACCTCTACCATCTATGTCGACCAATGGTATGAAGGCCTCAAAGGTGATGTGAATGGCGATGGCGTGGTGAACGTATCGGATGTTACCGCCCTCATCAACAAGATTCTCGGCACTGCATCATACAGCAACGAAGTTTGCGACATCGATGGCAACGGCGCAGTAAACGTATCCGACGTTACCGCCCTCATCAACCTCATCCTCGGCTAACTCAAGTAGAGGATAAGTGTCAAGAATTAAGGAATTAAAGAATTTTTTTATCAGAATTGAATCAAGCCTAATATTTCTTTAATTCTTTAATTCTTGATTATGATTTTGGAATATTGGCCGCCTCCGGGTTTCTCGGGAGGCGGCTTTTTTTTGCGGTGAAGCATCCTCCGAGCCCTCCAATCCCTCCGAGCCCTCCAATCCCTCCGGACACTCCGGGGCCTCCGGATTCTCCGAAAGACTGCATCTAACATCTAAATTCCAATCTCTAACTTCTAACCTACAGTTTCTTATTGTGAATGTGGAGAATAATTCCTAACTTTGCATGTTGCAAACTATGCATGATATGGAGCACCAGAAGAGTCTTTTCAAGCAAGCGGCTGATTGGGGATTGCCCTTTGGCATCTACCTGTCGGTGATGGCGTCGGGATTCATCTTCTCCGACAAGCACATCGCCATTTCAGCCTTTGCGCTGGCCATGGTTCTGGTGATTCCGTTTCTCATCTACCGCTGGTTGAAAAAGCGATACAATGCCGAGGGTGGCAAATCGTCGTTTTCCAACCTTTGGATGATGGGCATCCTCATTTTTATGGGGGGCTCGCTCATTGCCAGCGGGGTGAGTTATGCGGTGATTGAATTTCTGCGGCCCAACTACTTTTACGAGCAGGCGCAACATTTAATCACGCAATACGAACAGGCACCCGAACAATTCGCCGGCAACATGGAGGAGGTAATCAGTCTGCTCCGTCTGGTGATTGAAAAGCATGCAGCTCCACGCAGTGTGGAACTGGCGCTCACGGGATTCTGGGCGTGCTCGTTTGCCGGCTCTCTGTTGAGTGCCCTGATTGCGGCACTTATCAAACTCACCGGCAAGCCACACAACGATTAAATAAAAATTACAACAATATATATTACAAATTTCGATATGGATATTTCAGTAGTAGTTCCACTGTACAACGAAGCCGAATCACTGCCCGAATTGGCAGAATGGATCGAGCGCGTGATGAAAGAAAACAACTATACCTATGAAGTGCTCATGATCAACGATGGCAGCACCGACAATTCATGGGAAGTGATTAAGGAACTTCATGAGAAAAACGAAAATATCAAGGGCGTGTGCTTCCGCCGCAACTACGGCAAGTCGCCTGCCCTCAACACTGGTTTTGAACGCGTGCAAGGCGATGTGGTCATCACTATGGACGCCGACCTTCAAGACAGCCCCGACGAAATTCCACATCTCTACAAGATGATTATGGAAGAGGGCTACGACTTGGTGAGCGGTTGGAAGAAAAAACGCTACGACCCAAAGACCAAGACCATCCCAACAAAACTCTTCAACGCCACAGCGCGCAAAGTGAGCGGCATCAAAAACCTCCACGACTTCAACTGCGGCCTGAAGGCATATCGCCTTGAGGTGGTGAAGCACATTGAAGTGTATGGCGACATGCACCGCTATATCCCCTACCTCGCCAAGAATGCCGGCTACAGCAAAATCGGCGAACGCGTGGTGCAACACCAGGCTCGCAAATATGGCGTCACAAAGTTTGGCCTCGACCGCTTCGTGAACGGCTACCTCGACTTGCTCACTCTCTGGTTCCAGACCAAGTTTGGAAAGAAGCCTATGCACTTCTTCGGATTGCTCGGCTCACTGATGTTCTTCATCGGCCTCATCGCTGTGATGCTGGTGGGTGGCATCAAACTCTACAATCTCTACGCTGGAAATCACCCAATGCTCGTCACCCAGTCGCCCTACTTCTACCTCTCACTCGTGTGCATGATTCTGGGCGTACAGCTCTTCTTGTGCGGCTTCCTCGGCGAACTTATCATCCGCCACTCTTCCGACCGCAATGAGTATGAAATTTCTGAAGAAATCAAAAAATGAAAATAAAGTTCTCACATCTGGCATTTTGCGCACTTGCGCTTGTGGCTGTGCTGGCTTTCAGCGCCTGCAGTAGTGATGGCTGCACCGACAACAGTTCGAGCCTCCCTTTGGCACAATTCTTTAAGGAAGGTAAGAATGTGAGTGTGGCCAACATCAGCGTGCGTGGCATCGGTGCACCAGGCGACAGCATCCTCGTCAACAAGCAAACCGTGAACGAAGTGTATTTCCCGTTGCGCCCTTCCACCGACTTTTGCCAGTTTGAACTCAATTACAACGTTGACGGTGTCCCAACCGACACCATCAGCATTCGCTACAGTTCCAAGCCAGCATTTGCAAGCGTGGATTGCGGAGCGATGCTTAATTTCGAAATTTCTAAATTCGACTACACCCGCCACGCCATCGACTCAGTGGCTTTGGTGCGTCCCGTGGTCACCAACGAAAATGCAGTAACCTTTAGAATCTTCATGCGATGAAAATAGCACCACTACATATTGTCCTCGTTCTTGCCATCGTGGCAACCACTGCATTTGCGCAATCGTCGTCCGACCAGCGCCATATCACCCCTGTGAAGCCCAGCACCAACACCGTGCTTCGCCCAGCCAAAGGCACTAAGGAAGAGGTGGTGCAACGCTATCTGCAAGGCGACACCGCATCGGCCAACGAAGAACTGCGCCGCGATTCGCTCAAGAGGGTGTATCCTCACTACCCTATGCTCACACAGGCCTCATTCGGTCTTTCGTTTGGCGATGCACTGCTCATGGCATTTGGGCAGAAATACGGCAACTTCGGCGTGAGCGCCACGCTGAACATGTGGAACCGCATCCAACCGGAAGTGGAACTCGGCGTGGGATTTGCCAACAACACGCCTGAAGATATGAACTTCACCTACAAAGGCAAACTTGCACCATATTTCAAACTCGGTGCCAACTATAACTTCACATTCAAGAGCGAGCCAAAATACCAGGTTTATGCCGGTGTGCGTTTAGGTTTCTCTGCGTTTAAGTATGATGTGACCAATGTCACCTACACCGACCACTATTGGAACGAGTCGCAAGCCTTCGAACTCAAAGGGCAAAGTTCGCACGCACTGTGGGGTGAGCTCCTTGCAGGCTTGCGTGTTCAGGTGTGGGAAAACCTCTCATTCGGCTGGCAAGCACGCTACCGTGGCATCTTCGCCGAGAAAAAGAATCCACAAGCCAAGCCCTGGTTTATCCCTGGCTACGGCGACCGCGACAAATCATTCGCATTCACCATGAGCGTGTACTACACCATCCCGCTCTCGCTCGACAAGTGGCCAAAAATCGAAGACCCAAAAGACAAAAACTCCAAAACAAAATAAGCCCCCGCCTGTTGACGCGAAACCTCGAAACATCGACCACTCGTCCCCCCAAAGATTCGCCCCCGCGAAATCCCGAAAAATTGTCCCTTCGTTGACTCGTAGTCTACAAAAAAAAAGAAACCCGAACTCTGAATGAATCAGTTCGGGCCTGGAATATATAAAAATAGTAGTTATGGACACGAAAAAGGGCAAGTGATCTACATCGCGCCGCTACAACCTAATACCCTTGCTTCGGTCAAGACCTGGGGGATTCAAAGGGAGCTGGCCGTGTAGGACTTACCCGACTGCAAAGGTACTACTTTTTTCTAATCCCACAAAATTATCCTCCCATTTTTTACCCAAAAAGTGCATTAGGGCATCGATAAGATTGCAGATAATCATTGAAGCAGGAAGAGCAAGCATGCCCCTCCAAGCCGTCCACAACCTAAAACGGTGAACATTGAAAAGTCACAAATTGCAAGGAGCAATCATGTTCGGGCTGGAAGCCAGCAGTAGAGTAAACGTGGGGAAAATCGACGAAAGAGATTTTGCCTACGGAAAACGAAAGCCCTCTACCAATTTTTAGTTTGCCACATATCCGCTGGCCTCAATCACCTTCTTGCCGTCGGCAGTGGTGAGGAAATCAAAGATTTTCCGGGCATTGCTACCGGTTGGCGTGTCGCTGCGTATCACAGCCACAATGGCCGACACATAAGGGTAAGTCTGATTCTGGATGTATTCCCTACTTGGTGGCACACCATTGATGCTCAACGCTTTGACTTCTTCCGCCGACTCCGACATGTTAAGATAATAGTAATATGGAGAATAGCCAATACCATTAACCGAAGTCATCAAACTCAAGTATGGAGCCATCATTGAGCCACCTCGGAGTTCGGGAGCATCAATCATGGGAATGCCTTTCATAACGAGCTTTTCCATCTTCTCCTGGCTACCAGAGTTGCGATTGCGAGTAAATGCCTTGATGGGCTGGTCAGCGCCTCCCACTTCACGCCAGTTGGTGTACTTTCCACTATAGATGCCCACCACCTGTTCATGGGTGAGATTATCGACACTGTTGGCCCTGTTTACCAAAAAGGCAAAAGAGTCGAAGGCAATAGGTTTCTCTATAAGCGTAACGCCTTTTTCCCGAGCATATTTCTGCTCGTCGTCAGAACTCTCACGCGCACTGATAATGATTTCTACCTTCCCGTCGATGAGGTTGTTGAACGACGGATGGGTGTTGCTCTCTTTGAGCTTTGTGTACAGGGTTTGGATTTCAGTTTTGTTGGTTGAAGTATGGTAAAGGTGGAGACTGCGCGAGCCGTCTATTAGAACAAGATTCGACCCCCACCAGCACGAAAAGCCTGTGAGAGAGGCTGCAAGCATAGTGCGCAACGGCTGGGTTGAGTCAGAGCCGTCAATAATGGGAAAATTATTCACATTGAGCCCAAGTATTCGTGCAACAGCTGGAGGAGTAATCACTTTACCATTTGGAATGACATCAGGTGTGGGTGCGGGCTCTGGCTCATTGCCGCTGCAAGAAGCGAGCAACAATAAAATTGCAATAAGAAAAGATGATGTTTTGTTCATAATGTTATTTCTAATCAATCGTACATTAAATTTATAAAACTTATTATTTACCATTCCAAGAACTATTGATGCCCATCTCGTCTGTTCACAACAAATCCAATAATTGCGCATATCACAAAAATTATGGGAATTATATACAAGTAGTTGCAATACCAAGGAGCGGCATATTCTTCAAATGCAACAATTTCCGGATTATACAATGACCAAAGTATGTAGCCATAAATCACCAATAACAACCAGGGCATCAACGAATAAATAATAGCCTTATACCACTTGCTTAAAATCCTGTATTTGCACAAAAACACATCTACCATACACATTATGAATGTGTAAATAGGCACAAATAGGATTACGTCGAACATGTATTCAATCGCAAAAGCGGCATTTATACCATTTTCTGCAGTTAGGAATAAAATCAAAAATAGGCTTGCACAATTGAGCACATAAAAACGTATTGTATTAATTATCTTATCCATAATCTACACACTCTCAATTTGAAAATACTCTACAAATGTGTCTGCATCAAGATTGATACCGCATGCAAATTTACGCAAAAAAATGCAACTTTTTTGCGAGAAAAGCAACTTTTCTAATGCAAAAGTAATTTCCCGGCTAAAATTCTACGCCAACCTTGAGCGACAGGCTATGGAAAGGATTGTTCTCCCAGTATGCGTCAGTGTGGCCCGACGGCTGACCCTCTTTGTGCATAATGGTGTATTCACCTGCAACTGGATACAAGTCGGTGTTCTGCATACTGTAACCCAAGCTCACATTCATCGCAAAAGCATTCTTCAAAGCAATGCGGCACCCTACTGATGGATTGAACATGAGTCCAAAGGCCTTGTCACCAAAAGTCTTACCTACACGCACATCGATGAATGGTGTGAATTTGTGTTTATACAAGTCCATACGAACATCAGCAAACACTGGAATGGGAATAAAAGTTTTTCTCTTGTAGCTATATGCGCCATCCGACGGGTCGAGCATGTCGGTGATGAACTGCATGCCCACACCGGCACCCACATAGAGGTACGGCAGCACCTGATAGCCGTGGCTGGTGCTGAAGCCAAAGCGACTCTTCGACATGGCGTCAATCGACAGGAAATACTCTGCGTCAACAAATCCGCGGTAGCCCTTTTGCACGCCCAAGCCTTCGGTGAACGACTTGCCAAAGCTCTGCTGAGGCTGCCAGTTTTCTTTCTTGATTTGCTTAATATCTTTCCAATATATTGTTTGCTGGTTGCCGTCAAGCTCTTCTATCACAAGCGAGTCGAGCGGAGCATATTGCACAATTTTGCCACGCACCTTGTGGCCGTTTTTCAGTTGGACAACTTCTTGTTTTTCCTTAGCGATGGCAACTGTGCTACCCACAAGCGCCATCAAAAAATAAATTACAAACTTTTTCATATTTCTTGAATAATTTTAAATGTACTAAATTTTATT